>JBGSHH010000991.1:0-2526 GCA_041752355.1 Pirellulaceae bacterium
GCTAGAAGCTTCGTTCATGCGACTACGGGGTGGCAACACCGTACCAGCGACGGGCGACTTGAGCACGAGTTCCGACTGTTGACGCCGCTTCTCCGCAAGTTGCGATTCCAGGTCGGCGAGCGCTTGCGCGGCGACCGTCAAGCCATCGCCTTGCGATTGATTGGTGTGTTGGCGGATTTGCATTTGGGCCAGCATGAGACGTTGCAGGTTAGTACGCGCGATGAGTTCGGTGATTTCTAGTTCGAGCGCGCGATTGCGAAGCCTCGCCAACTCTTGTTTGGCGGCAACCTTCGCGCCGGGCGATATCGTCTGTTCCAACACGCCGGGAGTCGTTACGAAGACCTGACGCGAACCCGCCGGTTGCAATACCAGCGGCGCGGCAACTCGGCGAGGGCAGGGGAGGGCAAGCGCCAGCGAACTGACTGCCAGCAGCACCAGGCCACTCAACCACAATCGCCCCCAGCGCACCTTTTCGCGCCGCGTCGGATCGGCCAAATAGCGGCTGACTTTCGTCGCTGGTTCGATCATCTGTGACAGGAGCACCAGCACCGTCGCCGCCTGCGCAAGAACAGCCAGTCCATGCGGCTCCAGCGCTGCATAGAGCAGCCACAGAATGCCGCCGATCATCAGCCATCGATAAAGGATCGACAAAACGGCATACGTAAACAGGAATGCCGGCCGGGATTCCACCAGCGTTCGTGGCTCCTCCAATTCCACGCCAGCACAAATGCGCGCGAACCAGCGACGGAGCTTGCCACTGGCTTGCTCGCGCAAGTTAGGGATGCCCAACCAGTCGGCGCAAATGAAGTATCCATCGTAGCGCAAGAGCGGATTACCGTTGATCAACAGCGTGCCGACGGAGCAAATCACCATGACATTGAACAGCAACGTGTTGAACCAACCAGGCTGTGTGATCGACCAAAGTAACGTGGCGATGCCAGCCAGTACGAGTTCCACCGCAATTCCCGCCGCGCTCACCGCGATCCTGCGCCACCGATCGGGAAACATCCACGCATCCGACACATCACAATACAGCGCAGGCGTGAAGAGCAGGAACATCACGCCGAGTCGATTGCACTCACCACCAAAATGCTTACAAGCGATGGCATGCCCCAACTCGTGCAAGGTCTTAACGAACGCCAGGGCCACGAACATCGAAACGAGATTGCCCGGGCCGATGAGCTCGTCGAACCGAGGCAAACGCTGCCACGCTTGCCCCAAGTCCGAACCAAGCAGTACCAGCGCTGTCATCAGTAACAAACCGCACGCCGCCACGAATACCGGCGAAAACAACCAACCCAGCGACTGCACTACTTGCGTGAGCCAGCGATCGGGGTTGATGCCAGGCAGCTTGATGGCCAAGACATTCACCACTTGGCCGAGCCACCGAGATCGCAGGCGTTCGGCGCGTCGCGCCAGCAGATGCTCGCTTTGGCCCAGAGCGGAGGCGACCGTCAGACCTTCGCGATGCAGCATCATCACAAAGCCGCTCACTTCGCTCCGCTTCAAGCGACGGGGCGCAAACTGCCGCTCAAACAGCGACACGATCTCATCGAGCGCGTGCTTACCATCGAGCAATTGCCAAATAAAGTATTCTTCCTCCCGCAATTGAAAATAGCGCAGGGTGACCGGGTCTTTGATCGTCCAACACCGCTCGCCGCGCAACCGATTCGCCACCGCGCGCAGTTCCCCCCGCGCAATCGGTAAAGAGCGATGATCGAGAGCGGCGGATGACATCCAGCGGGCTTCTTTTTCGCGTTAAGGCTGTGTGGAAGGCAAAGTTGAATCGGCAGCGATTACCATTTGCGCCGTGGTGCCGGCGCGCAGCTTGCCATCGTTGTTGTCCACTTCCGCCCAGATCCGCACTTGTCGGTTGATCGGGTTGGTTTCTGGCGACACGTAGCTGATTTTGCCTGGAATCGAGAGCATTTCACCGCTGGGATGTTTAATTCGCAGTCGCACGGAGCGACCGAGCAGGTTCGCTGTTAAAGCATCGACGGCGATAAACCCTTCAGCGCGCAGGCGATCATCACGCACGATGCGCATCAACGTCTCGCCCGGCTTGAGCCACTCGCCTGGATTGCGTCGCACATCGACAATCACACCATCAATCGGGGCGACGATTTGGCGTTTAGCGAGCGATCGTTCTGCGATTTGAAGATCGTTCGTAGCGGCTTCGACGCCGCGCCGCGCTGTCGCAAGTTCTTTCTCCGCTTGTTCGATTTCCAGTTGAGCGTTCTCCACTTCAATCTTGAGCTTTTCGATCTGCGTGGCCGAGACAACTTTCTCCAACTCTTTGTTGGCATCCTCCGACTTCATCAATTCCAGTTTGGCTAGCCGCAACGTTTGTTGAGCGCGACGAAGTTTGACATCGTTCGTGGCCAGATCGGTGGCTTGTGCCAGAATGATGCGGGCTTTTGCCACTTCGAGAACAGCGTCACGGTCATCAATCCGCGCAAGCAGGTCGCCCTTTTTCACACGATTTCCCTCCTGCGCGGCGATCTCCGCCAGCACGCCGGCTTCCTC
>JBGSHH010000992.1:0-4584 GCA_041752355.1 Pirellulaceae bacterium
GCCGCAAACCGTTCGAGCCAAGTCTCCAATCGCGTCGGGGCGATACGCGGGTCGGCTCCGCGCGGTGCCAGTCCGAATTCATCCAACGCGGTACCGAAATATTTAGCCCCTGGTTCAGCGACCACCGTTCGACCATCACCACTTGCCGCCAGATAGCGTGAGACGAATTCCGCCATGGAAGTTATCTCAGGGCCACCCAGTTCCAAGATCGTGTTCTTGGGCGGCTCAACGGCGATTTCCGCCAGATAGGCTGACACATCGGCGGCAGCCAACGGTTGCATCGGAGCGGTTGGTAGATGGATGATTTCTGACTCAGAGCCGGCAATGGCGCCGAGGAACTCGAAGAACTGCGTGGCCCGCACGATCGTATACGGTACGCCACCGGTCTTAATCAGGTGCTCTTGCGCGACTTTGGCCCGCAAGTATCCGCTGTCGGGATAGCGGTCGCAGGCAACTACCGACAATGCCAGATGGTGTGTGACTCCGGCAGCCCTCTCGGCGCTCAAGATGTTGCGCGTTGACGTCTGGAAGAACTCCAAGACGTCGGCGTCGGCGAAAGAAGGCGAGTTTGATACGTCGACAACAACATTCGCTTTCACGAACGCCTTGGCCAGTCCTTCGCCTGTGAGCGTGTTGACGCCAGTCGAAGGGGAGGCAGCCACAACTTCATGACCGCGCTGTCGAAGCAAGATCGTGAGTTTACTTCCGATGAGACCAGTGCCACCGATGATGACGATTTTCATGTTGAGTTCTCCTGATTTTTGCCTGCGAAGGGCGATTGGAAAGTTAAAATGACTGGAACTAAAAACTTCTGACGCGATGGATCGATTGAAGTTAATACTTCACAGGTTCAGGAACAGCGACTTCCTTTGCGTCGCGCGGATGCAGCACGATCGCGATGAGACGAGTTTTTACATTGCCCGGATTCCGTGAGACGCGGTGCAAGCAACCGCCAGGTTCGTAGAAAGTCTCGCCGGCCTTCAGCACTTTCGACGGTTGATCGTTGACGGCCAATTCGTATTCCCCTTCGACGACATATCCGAAGCCGGGGCCGGGGTGACGATGCGCAACACCGGCCTGGCCGGGCTCGATGGTCACTTCGACGAACGTCGCCGTGGTCGCATCGCCATTGAGCTTTTCGACGATGTCGGTGGTCGAAAGGACCTTTACTTTTTCCCCGTCGTCGTGGTGGAATGTGGCGCTGATCGCGACGGCGCCTAAGCCGACGCAGGCCGCAAATGTGATGAGTGCCCGAAACATGGTAGTTCCTCCTGCAAATATAGTGTTTTACCGACTGTTTCCGCAGTTCGGCGCGGCCGAAGCACTAACCCGAATTCGACAGGTTGCTCAGATTCTCGGCCCTTACTACAACTAGGAGGGGCAGGTGGACAACAAATTCGATATCATGGTGCGGCGGCCTCAATTAGCGGGTGATCTTGGCCATGAACGAAGCACAAACCACCGTCATCATTCAGGCGTATCTCGATGCCCTGCCAGGCGGAGAGATTGCGGAGCCGGTGATCCGCCAACTCTTGGAATCGGCGGTAGGGCGGTTGCGCTTGTTGTGTGGCCGATTTCTCTACAAGAGCTATCCGCGGCTTGCACGCCCGCCGGTGAATCTGGAGGCGGATGAATTGCTCGGGGGTGTTGTCGCCGGCCTACTCACGGCGTTACGAACGACACGTCCAACTACGGTGCGAGGTTTTTTCGCAATGGCCAATCAGCACATGCGTTGGCAATTGAACGATTTGGCCCGCCGTTTGGATGAGCGACCAGTTGCCGCGGAGCTAATGGAGTCAGGAGTAGTGGCGCCACCGGCGAGTACCATTGCCGGCCTCGGCCCAGATGCGCGACGCATGCTCGATGTCATTGAACGCCTTCCTGAAGACGAGCGGGAAGTTTTCGATCTGGTCGGCATTCAAGGTTTGACGCACGCCGAAACGGCGATGATCGTCGGAGTATCCGAGAAGACCGTACAGCGACGGTTGAATCGAGCTCGGCTCATGTTGGCGGAACGACTGGCCGACCTTCGGCCAAATGCCGCGGGCAGGGCGACGTCGCCAGTCAACGATCGTACGGAGTAACCGCCGATGGCTGGTGACTTGCAGATACTTGAATTGCTCGAGGAAATGCTCGACTCGGGTAAGACCCCGGAGGAAGTGTGCCACGATTGTCCCGAACTGCTACCGGAAGTTCGGCAGCGGTGGGAGGACTTCCAACGGATTGACTTACAAATCCAAACGTTTCTTCCGGGGCTCGCGACAGATCCTAAGGTCGGCACAATCTCGCCAACTGTGAATGATAATTTGCCCCCTTCGGCCTTCGGACGCTATGAAGTGCGCGCCACATTGGGGACCGGCGGATTCGGGTCCGTCTATCTCGGTCACGATACTCACCTCGACCGGCCAGTGGCGATCAAAGTGTTGCGCACCGAAACTAGCCTCATCGAAACAAAAAACGATCAGACGCTTCAGGAGGCGCGACGGCTCGCGCAACTCTGTCACGGCGGCATCGTGGCGGTGCACGATGTCGGCATACAGTCAGGGCAATGCTTCATTGTTTCCGATTTTGTTGATGGCCCCGATCTTGGCCGACGATTACGTGACCGCCGCCCGAGTTGGCCCGAGACGGTTTCGATCGTGGCTGCCGTGGCCGAGGCCTTGGCTTATGCGCATGCCCGACTCATCATTCATCGCGATATCAAGCCGGCCAATATCTTGCTCACGGCTGAAGGTGCGCCGGTGCTTGTCGATTTTGGCTTAGCTCTCGACGAAACCCATGCGGGTGGCAGTGCCGTGGACATCGTCGCCGGAACGCCGTGGTATATGTCGCCGGAGCAGGCGACCGGCGCGGCTCATCGTATCGATGGTCGCACGGACATCTATAGTCTGGGGGTCGTGCTTTACGAAATGCTCACCGGGCGTGTCCCCTTTCGAGCATCGACTACCTCGGAGTTGTTGCGGCAAGTACGCGACGACGAGCCGCAACCTCCACGGCAACTTGTCGCTGACATCCCGCCGGAGCTGGAAAGGGTGTGCCTCAAAGCGCTAGCGAAGCATCAGCAGGATCGTTACACAACGGCCGCCGACCTTGCGGCAGACCTGCGGCAACTTCTCCCGAGTATCGCGCGCATCGAGTGGACCGGCTTGCGACCGAATAGGATGCCCAACTCATCGGTCTCAACTCACATCGTGGGTCGTCGGGAAGAACTCGCGGAAATTGCCGAGGCCTTCGAGTCGGCCTCGGCTGGACCCGGGCGATTCTTGTGTGTGACAGGCGAGCCCGGCCTCGGTAAGACGACCGTGGTCGAAGGTTTTTTGAGCGCGCTCGCAACGACAGGCCGACCTTGTGCCGTGGCCCGCGGACGCTGCTCGGAGCGCCTTGCTGGAACGGAAGCCTATCTGCCGTTTCTCGAAGCCCTGGAAAGCTTATTCCATGGTGATGATGGACAAACGGCAGCCGAACTAATGAAGTCAACTGCTCCGAACTGGTTCGAGCTGGTCGCGCCATTGGTCGCCAAAGACTCTTCCCTGACGCGCCTTTTCGCCGAGGCCAAGGCAGCATCCCAGGAACGTCTGAAGCGTGAACTAGGTACCTTTCTACGGGAACTGTCGGGGTGGCGACCGTTGCTTTTGTTCATCGACGATTTGCATTGGGCGGATGCTTCGACCATCGATCTGCTCGCCTACCTCGGCGGCCGGTGTGCGGACATGCATGTCCTATTCGTGTTGACGTATCGCCCGACCGATCTGGCATTGGCCAAGCATCCATGGGTTCAGGTGAAGTTAGACTTACAAGCGCGCGGTGTTTGTCACGAGTTGGCACTGGAGTTCTTGACCAGTGAAGATCTGCAGCGCTATCTCGCACTTGAGTTCCCTGGGCATGAGTTTCCCGCCGAGTTCAACAATCTGATTCACACTCGTACGGAGGGTAGCCCGCTGTTCATGGCCGATCTTCTGCGATATCTGCGCGACAAGCGGGCGCTGACGCAAGAACTAGGGCCTTGGCGGTTGACGCAATCGGTCACGGACCTGCGCCGTGACCTACCCGAGTCGATCCGCGGCATGATCCAGCGAAAGATCGATCAACTCAACGAAGATGATCGCCGGCTGTTATTGATCGCCAGTATGCAAGGTTACGAGTTCGATTCTGCTGTCGTGGCCAAGGTGCTGGAGCGCGATGCGGCGGAAGTCGAAGATCGGCTCGATGAACTGGAACGCGTCCATGCCTTTGTGCGATTCGTACGGGAACAACAATTTGCCGACCGAACGCTGACGCTGCGCTACCGTTTTGTGCATGTACTTTATCAAAATGCCTTGGATGGATCGCTGCGGCCCACACGCCGCGCAGCGATTTGCGCCACTGTGGCGCAGACCCTGCAGGACTTTTACGGCGAAAAGGTCGGAGAAGTGGCGGCGGAGTTGGCGATGCTGTTCGAGGCAGCGCGAGACCTCTCGCGCGCCGCGGACTTCTTCCTCTTGGCGGCGCAGAATGCGGCACGTATTTTCGCGAATCAGGAAGCCGTGGTGCTCGCACAACGGGGCATCGAAGTACTGACGACGTTCCCCAACACGCCAGAACGCG
>JBGSHH010000993.1:0-12599 GCA_041752355.1 Pirellulaceae bacterium
GGGCATCCCGATTTGGAATCCCTTTGCCAGCAAAACCGCGAGCAAGCCCGCTAGTCGGCGCGTGTCAGGTAGCGTTTCGGACGACAATAGTTTCTCGCTCGCCAGAAGCCGTACGACGAAGGCGGAACCCTCCGCGTGGGAGAAGTTTTCCAGCGGCACGTCGAGTACGCTGAAAAAGACCGGCTCGTACCTCACACCATGGAAGCAAGAAGCTCCGCCGCCCCCCAAGCCCAGCGGCAGTCGTGGCTATCGCAGCGCTAAGGCAGAACCGGCTACGTCCGCGACCACCTGGTATAACCCCACGACCTGGTTTGGCAGTTCCAAGTCGGAGCCAGAGCCCAAACGGATGGAGTCGGTGCCAGCGTTTTTGGGACAAGCCAGGCCGGATTATTGACGTTCGTTTAGTCCCGTCGCTATGTCGTCCACGACCAGGCTCGGCTCGCCTGGTCTACTTGCGCACGGGCAATCGACGTAAGATAGTGAGTGCCTCGCGTCGCACCCTCTTTCGTCGAGTCGCCATCATGCCCGCCAATTTCTTCGAGAAATTCCCCTCCGTCAGCGAACTTCTTGATAGCCCCGCGCTCAAACCCTGGGTGGATCGTGCGAGTCGCAATGCGGTCGTCACGAGCGTCAAATCGTTCGTTGGCCGCATGAGCAATGATCTGCAAACACGCGCGGCGGAAATGAAAGTCCCCAGCGTCAGTGAACTGGCGGAGCGAATCGCCGAATGGATCGCCAAGCAACGTGCTTCGGGACCGCAAGCCGAAATCAACGCCACCGGCATACTGTTGCCGCAGAATTGCACGCTGCCCCTGGCCGAAGAAGCGTTGCATTCGATGCATGTCACGCTGCGCGACTACGTGGGCAAACGCAATCATTCCGGGCGACAAGTGGCGGATTTGCTGCGCCAACTGACAGGTGTCGACGGGGCACTCGTATGCGGCACGCATAGTGGTGCGCTGCTGCTCACATTGGCCGCAACGTGCGTCGAAAAACCGGCGGTCATCGCGCGCGGTCAGGTTGGGGAAATCGAGCCTGGCGTGCCGCTCCCGCAAATCGCCAAAAGCGCTGGGGTGCTGCTCAAGGAATGCGGCACGGTGGAACGCACCAGCACTGAGGATTACCGCGACGCCATGAATGGTGCTGGTGCGCTCCTTTCCGTGGCGAGCACGCGCTATGCGATTACTGGTAGTGAAAGTCATTGCACCGACGCCGAACTTGCCGCGATTGCACATCGCCATCATGTTCCGTGGGTTGCCGACCTGGGACTGGGTGGCTTGATCGATGCCGCTCGCTATGGCCTGGCGGGCATTCCGCAAGCCTCCGCCGTGATCGCGGTCGGCGCCGATCTGGCAATTCTGGCTGGCGATCAGTTGATCGGGGGACCGGCTTGCGGCATTGTCGTGGGCCGTGAAGCCGCGATCGAAAAACTCCGCCGCCATCCCCTCTATGCTTCTCTGGCGGCGACGCCGATTGTGCTAGCACCGCTGGCCGCGACGCTGGAACTCTATCAGGACACCGAAGTCGCCGAACGCTCGATTCCGCTGCTTACCTTATTGGCCAACTCGATCGAAAATTTGGAGAACCGCGCCAAGCGTTTGGCACCACAACTTGCCGCTTCTGCGCTAGTAGCGGGCGCTGACGTCCAGGTCGGCACAGCCACGCTGTTGGGGCGTGAGTTGCCAGGGCAAACATTGCCGACGGCGAAGATTATCGTGCGCCCACAGGGCATTTCTGCCCAGGTGCTGGCGGACAAACTGGCGGCGCTGCCCAGTCCCATCATCGGCCAAATCCAAGGCGATACGCTCGTGATCGACCTGCGAACGGTTTTTCCTCGGCAAGATTTGCAGTTGGCCGACGGCTTTGAATCGCTCAGCAAAAAGAACCCACCTCCCGTGGAGGATGTGCCGCAAGATCAAGCAAACTAGGGACTTACGTCAATTTTTAGGCTGCCACCGATTTCTTAGTAGGTCGACGTTTCATCCTACCCATATTGACGTTCGGGGGGTACACAGATTCCCTGCAGGTTGCGACAATGGCGGCTCGTTGGTCAGGATGACCAATGCGCATACCGTTGGTAATCCTCCCTGATCGCCTGCTGTTGTTGTTAGTCGCGGAACACTCACCTGACGTGTTTCTAAGTAGGCCAATTTTCCCTACCGAGCCTGTCGCTCTCGACAAGGAGTGGAACCTTGCGAGTCATTGGACGCATCACGGTTGTACTTTGCGTACTGCTCGCGCTAGTTGCTGCGCCTGTGTTGGCGAAACAGTTGGAAGAAGGTGTGCCGCGCGCTCAGCATCCGTGGGGCAAGTTCAAGATCGGTGCCACCAAGCGTGTGCGAACGTTCACTGAAGTGATGAACGAAAAAGGGCAGGTTACAAGTACAAGCACTACCGAAACGACGACCAAGCTGATCGATGTCGATGATTCCGGTTACACGTTGCGGGTCGATGTGGTGGTAGAAGTGGCTGGCAAACGATTCGCCTCGCAGCCGCAGGTCGTTCGGCGAGGTTATAGTGGCGAAGCAGAAGGGCAAATGGTGTCGGTCAAGCGGTCCAACGATAGCGTTGTGAACGTCAATGGTCAAAAAGTCCCCTGCCAGGTTCGCGAGATCACTGTCGATACTGATTCTGGCAAACGTATCAGCACGATTTACTACAGCGATAAGTTCTCCCCTTACGTCCTCAAACGCGAAACGGCCTGCTTCGACGCCGCAGGCAAAGCGACCGACTTCAATAGCCAGGTCGATGTGGTGGCGGTTGATATGCCCTGCAAAGTCCTGTCGGAAACCAAGTCCGCTTCGCACGTACGCGTGGTGAGCCAACAAGGGAAGACTTCCACTTTGACGTTGGAAGTGCAAGTGAACGACATCCCCGGCGGCGTGGTCTCCCATTCTTCCAAGGAGACGGACGAATCTGGGCGTATCGTCCGCCGCAGCACGATGGAGTTGATGGACTACTCCGTCGGCAACGGCGATGATGCGGAAACGCAGAGCTTCCGCAAGATCTACACACGGGTGAAGAATCGCCGCGCTGGGCGGTAGTTACGTAGCTATATCGCCAGCCAGACTTCGCCTTTCACGGGCCGCGGCGAGTTAGCCGCCATGACGATCTCGACGCGATTACGCGTTTTCAAAAGCGGCATGATGTTTAAAGCGGAGTGCGGCAAGTGCTCGCCGTTGAGGGAGATCCTTGACTCCGCTGGCAGGTCGCTCCAGCACAGTTGAACGACCGCACCAGGTTCCAAGTTGGTCGGACAATTGAACTGCCGCGAGAAGACGACCTCATTCGCCTCGTTCGCCACCTCCATCAGCCAATCGCCGGGGAGGGAGATCCGTGCAGTACTTCCTGCTACGGTGCGTTCCCAAGGCCCCCGCAAGCGAATCAGGTGTGGAATAGGCATCACTCTGGCAGGAAATCCTGTACCAATGTGGCTTGACGCACTTGGCGGGTGTCGCGTTCCAGGACGCGCAACCGGACTTGAATACCACGCAATGCCACGGGATACGGAGGCGAAGTCTCGCGTTCTTCCACGTCATCGACAGCACCCGCGATGCCAATGACGTTGCCGTTATCGATTCCGTCCGTTCCTTCGTCCACGGGATTGTTGCCGTTCTGATTTACGCCATCGCGCTCGTAAAAGAACGACCACGTGTCATAAGTGGGAAGTGTGAGTTGTGATTTTGCGAATGGAGCCGAGGTAAAATCACCTGCGCCACTCGCGTGTTGGAGATCGACGTAGGCGCCTTGGCCAATGGCCGGATTGCCAGCCACGAAACCTGGGTCGCCAGGCGAGACTGGCTCGCCATTGTTGTTTTGGATCTGGGCAAAACGATCGAACGCCCGCACATCGAACGCGATGACGTTTGAGAGCATAACGTCCTCGCCCGTGCGGTCGCCCGCCAAGACGAGCGCGTTGTCCAGGAAACCATCGTTGCTAATCGCCAGCGGATAGGGAAACCCGCCGAAATAGCCAGGCGTACCCGCATTAGCATTGGTGAATGCTCCGACACTATGACCAAAGCGGTTCTCGCGTTGAGTCAGGTCGGCGAGTGAATTTGCGACCAGGTTGCTGCCAGAACGTCGAACGGAAATGTCGTTAAGCTGCAAAAAACTCGCGTAGTTTGCGTCGGTATAGCCAGCCAGATCGCCATTGGTGCCATTCAAATCGGGCCGCACCAGCAGCACGCGACGATAGAGCGTCACGGGCTCGCCAGCGTCCAGAACACTATTGACGTTGCGGTCAGTATACCGCGTAAACCAAATCACTTCCGCGACGTTCGACTGAATCATCGTGACGGTGTTGGTCGCCGGGTTCAGATACCGCCCGACGAACGGCTCACCGGTCGTGCGGCAGGTCATAGCGATGATGTCATCGACATCGCCATAGACATTAAACTCTCGCTCCAAGGCGGTCGTCTTCATTTGAACAGTCGCATCGCGCCAGGCGAGACCGTCGTAGTATTCAAAGTAGCCCGCCGCGCCAGCCGAATCAGGCCACGGGCGAACGGGGACGGTAACCGCCTGTAAGTCTTCTTGCAACTTCAGCCAGACTCCGCGGAGCTGTGTCGACATTTCGATGCCGGCGCGCCCTTTGGCGGAGACGTCGCCGATGAATTGGAAGAACTGTGTCACCGCCAGCATGAGCAGGATGGTGCAAGTCATCGCGACGAGCATTTCTACTAGCGTCAAACCGCGCCGCCGCGCATAGCGTCCGATGTTGTGGACCATAAAGGTTCCTCGCGTGCGTCTGTTCCAAGTGCCGAGGGGTCGAATGCGAAACTCGACCGGAGATAAGTTGGCCTGCGACAAGTGCGAAGGGGCCTCAAATTCCTTCGCTGGCGAAATGCAATCCGCCACTAGGTATTGGACGTGCAAATCGGGAGTTTGTCAAGTTTTTCCGCTGTTATTGGAAATATTCCGCCACCGTGCGAATGATCCCATCCAGATCGTGTTGTGGTTGATAGTCGATTGTCGCCCTCAGGCGAGCCAAGTCAGGAACGCGACGACGGACATCTTCAAAATCGCTGTCATAGGCGGCGGCATAGCTTTGAAATTCGATCTTGGAACTGCTACCGGTCAGCTTCACCACCCGTTCGGCGAGTTCCAAAATGCTCACCGGTTCGTCGCTGCCAATGTTGAATACTCGTCCCAAAGCGGAAGGAGTGTCCATCAGACCCAACACGGCACCCACGATATCGTTCACGTGCGCGAAGCAGCGCACCTGCCTGCCATCGTCGTGAACTACCAGAGGGCGACCTGCCAGCGCCGCTTGTACGAAGCGAGGTAAGACCATGCCGTAGGCACCTGATTGGCGGGGGCCAACCACATTGAAGAACCGTCCGATCACCGCCGGCAGGCCGTACTCACGGGCCATCGCCAGGGTGAGAAACTCGTCGATCGCCTTCGAAGCTCCATACGACCAGCGTGGCCTCGTGGTCGCGCCAAACACCAGGTCGTCCTCCTCGGAGAAGATCGGTTTGGGATTCTTGCCGTAGACCTCGCTGGTGCTGGCCAGGAAGAACTTCACGTTCCTTCCCGCCGCCAAGTGCTGGCGAAGTTCGCTGAATAACAACTGAACGGGTCCAATATTCCGTTCGATGGTTTCCAGCGGCTGCTTGGCGATCAACGCCACACCCACCGCCGCCGCCAAGTGGTAAACCTCATCCACTCCGACGAGGGCCTCCCGCACTAGACCGGCATCGCCGATGGAACCGCGCAGGTAGGTCAAGTTTGGCGAACTTTGCAGGTCGGCTAGATTGCGCGACTGTCCGGTGGATTCGTCATCGACCACGCGGACAGAATCGCCGCGCGCCAGCAGTGCCGCAGTGAGATGCGAACCAATGAAGCCGGCGCCGCCGGTGACCAAAATCTGTTTCACGCGAAAGTTGCTCAGCCAAGGCGTAACGAAATGCGAGGCTCGGTCAATATAGTAAAAGGCGTGGCTGTCGTCGTGTGCCGGAAGGAGAATGATCCCGCAGTTCTTCCGCTGTGCCACTGGATTATGGCCCGCCAGACTGCGATAATGACGCGGCGGCGGAAAGTAGTTCCGCGGGGCAGGAAGTCGCCCGCTGCCGACGCCATCGATGGCTGAAGTGGAAAGCATCGTTTCTGGTCCACGATGCTTTTGCATGTATTTCGCGTTTTGTCGGGCGACAAGATGCTGGCAATATGGCAACACCATCGGCGATCGAACAGCAAGTGCCGCTCCCTCCCCAAATTGTCGTCAAGACAGTCGGCATACAGAACACCCGCCTAGGGCACTCCACGACGTTTGAATCGGAGATCTACGGAATGTTGCGACACGAGGACAGTGTCTATCGTCGGCTTTGCGCACTGCTGGCCATCACCTTGTTGAGTTTTGGACTGTCGGGAACCGTGGCGGCGCAAGACGCCCCAGCCAAAAGCCCGCCCGAAGCCGAGGCGATGTATGCCGACGCGGCGAATTTTCAAAACAACAGCGCGTTTGAGTTGGCGGCGGAAGAGTGGAACAAGTTTCTCACCAAGTTCCCCAAGGATCCGCTCGCCGCCAAAGCGCAGCACTATCTGGGCGTCTGCCAGTTGCAACTAAAGAAGTTCGACAAAGCCGCGGAGGCGTTCGCGCTAGTCGTCAAGAATCATCCCAAGTTTGAAATGCTGGAGGACGCCTATTTGAATCTGGGCTGGTGCCAGTATTCCCAAGGCGCCAAGGATGCCAAGCAATTTGAAGCCGCTGCGCAAACCTTCGCCGACATGCTCAAGGCCTTTCCCAAAGGGAAGTTCACCGATCAGGCGATGTACTTCCAAGGGGAATCGTACTACCAAATCGGTAAGAAGGCCGAAGCGGCGGCCGCCTACGCGTCACTGGTCAAGGATTTCGAGAAATCGAATCTGCGCGCCGATAGCTTGTATGCATTGGGTGTGACACAAGAAGAACTCGCCAAGTGGCCCGAGGCGGGACAAAGCTATGACGCTTTCTTGAAAGAGTTCCCCAAGAGCGAGTTGGTGACCGAAGTTCGCATGCGCAAGGCGGAAACCGTGTTGCAGGCCGGCGATCCCGCTGCCGCCGAAAAACTCTTCGCGGAAGTCGCCGCCGTCAAGGACTTTGCTTCCGCCGATCACGCTTTGTTTCGCCAGGCCTTCTGCCTCACGAAGCAAGACAAAGATGCCGCCGCCGCCGTGCTCTATGCCAAAGTGGCCAGCGACTACGCCAACTCGCAATATGTGAAAGAAGCAGTACTCGCGGCGGGACGCTGCTACTATCGGGCAAAGCAACCTGCCGATGCCGCCCCGTGGTTTGAGAAAGTGGTCGCTACCGATCCTGCCAACGCACCGGAAGCCGCGCATTGGCTATGTCGCATTTACCTCGCCAACAAGGAACCGGCCAAAGCGGCGGACCTTGCCGCCAAGACCATTTCAGCCGCCGCCGAAAGCAAATACCTGGTCAATCTCAAACTCGATCAGGCCGACGCGCTCTACGAACAGCCGGACAAGAAAGCTGAATCGCTGCCGCTGTATGTGAAGATCACCACCGACCATGCGCAAGATCCGCTCGCCGCCACAGCGCTCTACAACGCCGCCTTCACGGCGCTAGCGCTTAAGCAATACGACGAAGGTCTCAAGCACGCGGCCGCCTTTGTCGCGGCCTATCCCGAACATGAACTGTTCGTGGACAGCAAGTATGTTGCCGCCGAATGCCAACTGCAACTTGGCAAGTACGCGGAGGCAGAAGCAGGCTATCGCGAAGTGACCGCCGCCGGCGCAAAGCATCCCGATCTCGATTTGTGGCGTGTTCGTTTGGGACTGGCGCTGTACTTGCAAAAGAAGTATGAGGACGTGGTCGATACCATGTCGCCGCTGGTGGCTGGCTTCAAGAATCCTGATTACATCGCCGAAACGCAGTTCTTAATGGGAGCCAGTCAGTTTGCCTTGGATAAACTCGATGCGGCTGCCGCCGCGCTGACGGCGTCCCTGGCCGCGAATCCCAAGTCCGCCCAGGCGGAAGAAGCGATGCTCTTTTTGGCCCGCGCCCAACGCAAGCTCGATAAACTCGATGACTCCAAAGCGACGTTAACCAAGCTGCTCACCGATTATCCAGAAAGTCGCCTGGCAGATCAGGCCCACTATTATCTGGGCGACGCGCTCGCCGCGGCAGGTGATCCTAAAGCTGCCACCGCCGAGTACGATCTGGTCGTCACGAAGTCTCCGGAATCGAAGTTCGTGCCCTATGCTTTGTATGGCAAAGGTCTCGCGGCGCAATTGGCCAAAGAACATGCCACCGCGATCGCCGCATTCGGTGCGGTGATTGAAAAGCATCCTGATCACGATCTCGCCAAGAACGGCGACGCCTACTTCGCCAGGGCTTTGAGTCGTCGACAGGCTGGCGAATACCTCGCCGCCACCGAGGATATCAACGCCTTTCTTAAGACCGATCCCGCTGGCGACCTCAAACCTAATGCATTGCTAGAACGGGGCCTGGCCGAAGTGGCGCAGAAGAATTATCCCGCCGCGATCGCCACGTTTGATAGCATCTTAAAGGACAACCCCAAATACGCCGCCGCCGACAAAGTGTTGTACGAACTTGCTTGGGCGTATAAGTCGCAAGACAAGACCGCCGAAGCCATCGCTAACTTTAGCAAACTCGCGGCGGAACATCCGGCGAGTCCCACCGCCGCCGAGGCGTTGTTCCATGTTGCCGAAAGCCAGTACGCAGAGAAGAAGTACGACGAGGCAGCGCTGAGTTTTACGAGCGCGAAAACCAAGTCCTCGGCCAGCGAACTCAATGAGAAGAGCATCTACATGCTTGGTTGGACGCGTTATCAACAGCAGAAGTATGACGAAGCCTTGAAGGAGTTCACATCGCAGACGGATGCTTACCCTCAGGGGCAACTCTTCGTGGACGGCCTATTCATGAAGGGTGAATGCCTCTTCAAGCTAACACAATACGAAAAAGCCTTGCCGGCACTCGCGGCGGCTCTGGATACCAAGAAGCTAAGCGACAAGGTCGAGCCGCTTGTGCTACTGCATGCCGGCCAATCGGCAGCGCAGTTGAAGAAGTGGGATGACAGCGTGAAGTATCTGTCGGCAATTGCCACGAAGTATCCCGATTCCACCTACGAAACGGAAGCGATGTACGAGTTGGGCTGGGCGAAGAAGAATCTCGACAAACCCGACGAAGCGCTGAAGGATTTGGAAGTCGCGGCCACGAAGAACCGCGGTGAAGTCGGCGCGCGGGCCCGCTTTATGATCGGCGAAATCTACTTCGAGAAGAAAGATTTCGACGAAGCCAATCGACAATACCAGCGGGCCGCCTTTGGTTATGGCGGCGATGCCGCGCCGGCGGATGTCAAGAATTGGCAAGCCAAGAGTGCCTTTCAAGCTGCTCGTTGTGCACATGTGCAGGTGCAAACGGCGAAAGAGGCCAAGAAAAAGGCCGATTTGATCGCCGAGGCAAAGAAGTTCTACGCGTTGGTGGCTGAAAAACACGCCGACAACGAGTTGGCTGCGGAAGCCAAGAAACAGCTCGAAGCGTTAAGTAAACTGTAAGGATGGCAAATCCTTCTCCCTCAGAGAGTTCCTGGCATGACACGATTGCTTCCTTCGCCGATACGCTGGCAACTACTGGCCGGCATGTTCGCGCTGCTACTTTTGGGCTACACGCATTTTCAAAGCGCGCCGGTTCAAGCGCAAGAGGAGACGACTGCCAGCGCGCCAGCCGAACCGACTGCCACGGAAACAGCGCCCAGCGATGACCAATCGCTGAGCATCTTGAAGCTGTACTTCGGCGGCGGCTTGTTCATGTTTCCGATCACGATCTTGGCGATCATTGCCTTAACCGCCGCCATCGAGCGGTCGATCGGCATTCGACGCAGCAAGGTCTTGCCTGAGGGACTTGTGACAGCTTTGGGGCAGCTAGGAACAACCGCTGGCGGCTTCGATCCGCGTAAGGCGTTTCGCATCTGTCAACAATATCCTTCCGCCGCGTCGCGCGTGATTCGCACCATGCTGCTCAAGGTTGGTCGACCCATTTCCGAAATCGAACACTGCGTCGTCGAGTCGAGCAATCGGGAAGCGACCCGCCTCTATGCCAATGTGCGCTGGCTGAACCTCACCGCCGCCACGGCGCCGCTGCTGGGTTTGTTGGGCACGATCCAAGGTATGATTTTGGCGTTCCATCGCATGTCCACTCTCACGCAAGGCGCGGATAAAGCGGTGGAGTTGTCTTCGGGCATTTATGTCGCGCTGGTGACGACATTCGCGGGCTTAGTCGTCGCCATTCCTTCCGTGATGTTTTCGCACTACTTCGAAGGCCGCATTCAAACGTTGTTCTCGGAGATCGACGAGCTAGTCTTCAATTTGTTGCCGCAAGTCGAACGTTACGAAGGGCGGGTTCGTTTCAGTCGCCAGCAAGGGGAGGAGGAGACGCCAGAGCCACCGGTCGCGGCGAGCGCTCCGACTGGCCCTCCCGTGGCGAGCAAATAGCGCCATCGGCGCGCAAAGCGCAATGGATTCGATCCCGTCTCACAAAGCTTCACTCGCGGTACCGTTATGGCAGTCAAAATCGATAAAGGGAAAGCAGCCAGTTTGCTCGATCTCACGCCGATGATCGACGTGGTCTTCAACCTGCTGATCTTTTTCCTGGTGGCGACGAAGTTCTCCGAAGAAGATCACGAAATCGCGATCAAGACGCCCAACGCCAGTGAAGCCGCCTCGCTTACCGCGCAGCCCCAGGACGTATTCGTGGTAATCGACGATGCTGGCAGTTTCTTCGTCAAGGGGAAGCAATACGCGCTCGACGATTTGGAAGCCTTATTGCTGCAAAAGAAGGCGAACGATCCGGTGAATACTTCGGTGAAGATACGCGCCGATGGCCGGGTGTCAGTGCAGCCGCTGATCTCGGTGATGAACGCCTGCAACAAGGCGGATATCCGCGATTACACGGTGGTGACGCAAAGCGACGATCAATAGTCGGTTTCGGAGGAGTAGCAAATGGCCAAAATCCGCCGCGTGATTCGCAAACTCAAACCTGCCACCGACACACCTGTCGAAGAGCAACTCTGGCCGATTTACGTCGCCTTGGTGCTGTTTGGCGGTTTCTTGATGGGCATCGTGCTGATGTATATCGGTGTCGATGCGCGCTACGACATGCAGGAGCGGTTGATTGGCTTACTCTTGCTGCCCCTGATTCCGGTCGTGATCGGACTGGTGATGGTGCTGTTGTACTTCGTGAATACGAGATACATGCGGAGGGCCGTGCAGTTGGCAATGGTGCTCAGTCTGATCATTCACTTCTTCATTTTCCTTGGCATGTACGGTCTCTACATGCCTGGCAACGAACTGAAAAAAGACAATCACGGCTTGGCGAAAAAGCCGGAGCGCAAGGCGATCAAGATTGTCGTGGAGCCGCCCAAACCCAAGCCTCAGCAGCGTGATTTTGAGAAGCCGGTGGAGACGAAAGATCCCGAAATCAAAACGCAGGAAGTCGAAAAAGAACAGCCAGAGCCGGAACCCGTCAAGCAACCCGATGCGCCGCAGCCTAAGCCTGAAGAACAAGAGAAGCCCAAGCCGACGCCACAAGTCACCGAGCGCGCCGCCGCTGGCGAGACCGCGCCGCGCTTCGCCGATGCGCCTTCCCAATTGAGCAAGCAGACGAGCAAAGCCGCGCCTAGCACTAACCGCTCGGCCGATGCGCCACAAGTTGCCGCCAGCAGCAACAAGTCGGAAGTGAAGCCAGACGTCGCGGTCGCCAAGCAGACGCAAGAGAATACGCCAACGCCGCAGAAGAGCGAAACGGAACCAACCACTACCCAAACGAAGACCGACGCGCAAGTCGCTCGCAAAGAAACGCAGCCGCAAGAAACGCCGGACGCCACCTCCTCACCGACGCTCGCCAAATCGACACCTAAAGCGATGGAGTCTCCTTCCACCGCGCTCGCGAAAGTCGAATCTCCTTCGGCGACCAAGGCTACTGACAGCAGCGATCCTACGCCGCGCACCGTTTCGCCTGACAAGCGGGCCACGGCCTCGCCGCAAGTCGCGCAGGTGACACCCCAGCCTTCGCCAGAGACCCCGACGGAAGTGAAGACGCAAGTCGAAAAACGGGCGACCGCCGCGCCACAGCAACCAACCCTTGCCCAGGCGCAGGAGTCTGTCCCCAATCCTCGCCCTCGTGAAACAACGCGGCCCAATATCGCGTCGGTAGCTTCCGCAACTCCAACGGCGAACACTCCGCAGCAATCTTCAACCAACGACGCGACGCAGCCCAGCGCGACGAGCGTGGCAAAAGCAACTCCGACGGCTAGCGCCACCGCTCCTAGCGCGACGCCGAGTGACGCTCCCGCCGCGACTGTGGCTAGTGCATCGCAGGCAACCGCGGCGAAACGAGAAACAAGCGAAAAGCCAAGCGAGACGGCGGTGGCGGTCAATTCGCCGAGCAAAAGCGTGACGAAGTCGGGACTGCCGTCGAGCGCGGTGGCCGAAGTCGCCACGCCAACCACAGCGGCCGAAAGCACCACGGGTGAAATCTCGCCGACGAGCCTCGCCACTCGCAAACAAGAAACCGCCAGTGAGCAATCGGCTCCAGCGGCCGGCGCGCCAGCGAGCGCAACCGTTGCCGGAGC
>JBGSHH010000994.1:0-12403 GCA_041752355.1 Pirellulaceae bacterium
CAGTCGCTGCTCGGCTTTATTCTTAAATGTCCCATCAGCCGTGCCAGTGATGGCGAGTAGCGACTCTTCCGCTTTTCCCAGACAATAGTGAAATGAACGGGGAAATTCCCGGTCCAACACGATAAAATCGACCACATTCCGGGGCGCGATGCGGCCGTGTTTCTTGCGATACATTTCCAGCGCGCCGGCCGACTTCAGCAGCGCCGACCATTGCACCGTATCGAGCGGCGTATCGGGATCGCTGCCTTCGGGCGTTTGCAAAATGTAATATTTCACGTCCAGAATTCGCGACGACTTGTCTGCTCGCTCCAAGGAGCGTGCCAGACGAGCGAAGTGCCAGAATTCGCCATGCGATACGGTCGCCTCGGCAATGCCGATCAGCAAATGGCTCGCGAGCTTGATGCGGTTGTAGAATTCGTAATGATCCTCGCGCGCGGTCGCTAGTGTCGCATCGCGGCACATGAGATAGAACTTATTCAATTCCTCCCACCAAGGGAGCGAGAGACTATCGCGAATCTGTCGCGCGTTCTCACGCGCAAAAGCCAGGCACGAAAGAATCGAGTTGGGATTCTTGCGATCGAACGTCAAGAACTGAATGACGTTATCGCGAGTTGCGTCGCCATAAAGCTTTTGAAAAAGGTCGCCATCGCCAGTAATCATCACCAGCGGCCACCAGGGCTGTTCCAACGAATCGCCGAATTCAAGCGTGAGGTTGTGATTCACGTCGATAAAGCGGGCGACATTCTCCGCGCGTTCGATATAGCGACACATCCAAAAAACCGAGTCCGCAACACGGCTTAGCATGAGAGGTCTCCTCCCTGCGTTTGCGATTGCGACGCGACAACCCCATTGTCGGCATGATTGCCTGCGGAGTGACTAACCGCGGCGTGAAAGTGCGGGCCGCGATGCTTATGGCTGGAGAGCACCCAGGTATCCTTGCTCCCTCCACCTTGCGACGAATTCACGATCAGCGAACCTTTCTTCAATGCCACCCGCGTTAGGCCACCGGGAAGCACATAGATATCCTTGCCTGTGAGAATGAATGGACGCAAATCGACGTGCCGCGCTTCCAGGTGGTCGTTCACCAGCGTCGGCACCGTGGAAAGCGCCAGCATTGGCTGGGCGATGTAATTGCGTGGATTGGCGCGGACCGCGTCACCACACTTGTTGCGTTCTTCCGGCGTAGCATGCGGCCCAATCAAGATACCGTAACCGCCCGATTCATTCGTCGGCTTCACCACCAGTTTGTCGAGATTGGCGAGCACATGCTCGCGTTCCTTGTCGTCGGAGCAAACAAATGTCGGTACGTTGTTCAGAATCGGATCTTCGTCGAGATAGTACTTGATGATCTTTGGCACATAGGCGTAGACCGCTTTGTCGTCGGCGATGCCGTTGCCGGGGGCATTTGCCAACGTGACGCGGCCAGCTCGATAGACATCCATCAAGCCAGGGACGCCCAAACAAGAATCGGGACGGAAACAGAGCGGATCGAGGAAGTCGTCATCGATGCGGCGATAGATCACATCGACCCGTTTCAGGCCTTTGGTGGTTCGCATGAAGACGAAGCCGTCGATCACGCAGAGATCGCTCCCTTGCACTAGCTCGACGCCCATCCGCTGCGCCAAAAACGAATGCTCGTAGTAAGCGGAGTTGTAATAGCCGGGCGTCAATACGACGCAGGTCGGCTCTAGTACGCCGTCGGGCGCGCAGCTTATGAGCGTATCGAGCAAGCGTTCGGGATAGTCATCGACCGATTCGACGCTCATCCCTTGGAACACCTGCGGGAAAGTGCGCTTCATCACCTCGCGGTTTTCCAGCACATACGACACGCCGCTAGGGCAGCGCAAGTTGTCTTCGAGCACATAGAAGTGGCCATCTTTGTCACGCACCAAGTCGGTGCCGGTGATATGACACCACACGCCTTGCGGCGGCATTTGCCCCAGGCATTGCTCGCGAAAGGCCGCGGCCGAAAGAATAAGTTCCGCGGGCAGGATTTTGTCCTTGATGATTTTCTGGCCGGTGTAAACATCGGACAGGAACATATTCAGCGCGCGAATGCGCTGCTTGAGCCCCCGTTCGATGTGCTGCCATTCGTCGCCTTCGACAATGCGGGGGAGAATATCAAATGGCCAAACTTTCTCCGTGCCGGCCTCGTTGCCGTAGACGGCAAACGTGATTCCCATGTTTCGGAGCGTGTTATCGGCCGCGAGTTGACGACGCTGTAGCTCCGATTCGGAGAACGACATCAAACGCTTCGCAAGCGATTCGCTTCGCGCGCGGGGACGCCCCCCGTCCTCGAACATTTCGTCGTAGAACAGACTCGAATCATACCGTTCGAATTGCATACCTCTACCGCCTTGCCGAGAGGAGTTTTGCCCCACCACCCAACAAGCGAATGTTCACCTCGTCGGGCGAGGACGCCGAGACGGCTAGCACTTTTGCAAATGACATGCCGCAACGCAAAGTAATCGCACCGCGAATACATTAAGTGGTTGCTGTGCCATTAGTTGCGATAATACTCTGGCAGCACAAAATCGCCAAGACAGTTTCCATCTGCCTGCAAGCGTGGCAAGTCCCGCCAAGCAATAGGGCAGGGGAGTGCCGCCTCAAGTTCCCGTAGTAATATCGGTCCCCTTAAAATCTTCCAAGGCTTTATCCGTACTCGACGGATCGACTTCACGGCAACTGGCGGTGAGTTTTTCGGCCAAGTCGTCGAGAAACGTGTTCCATTCTTCGGCGGTCGTCTCGGGTGGTACGAGCGGACGGAGTTCGCCCAGCAGCAAGATCAACCGCAGCAGGTGGCGAAAGATCACTCCTTCTTGCTTCTGCAGGCGTTTGCTGGTGATGTACTTGTTGAAGTCGCCGCCGAATTCCAACAACTCGCCAGCCACCCAAACCGGAAAGACGCGAAAGTCGGTGACGGTGGGATAGGTGTACTGAAACAGCATTTTTACCTTGTCCGCGAGCGTGATCAAGCGCGGACGCTCAAAGTCATCGACCGCTTCCTCTTCGTCATCGTCCGATTGATGCCCCAGTTCAGCAGCGGAAGCAAGGCCTAGGCGAAGCAACTGCGCGTCGATCCGTGTGGTGGCGAGTGGCCCCGGCGGCAACTCGTCAGGCGGCGGCACGCGCACGGCGTAGCCGATCGAAGGGGGTAGCTCGAGCGCACTTTCCAGCAACTGAAGTCGCTCGGCTGGACTGGCGATGCCGAGTTGACTCACCAAAAACATGCCATAGATCGGATTGACACTCCGCAGCAGCACGAGCTTCTGTAGTTCCGGCGTGGGATGTGCAAAATGAGCTTGATAATCGGGCACGAAGTCCGATCGTTCCTCGGTCTTCTTCGTGCCGGCGGAAGCGTTGGCGCTACTCGCGTCGGGTTTGGATTTTGCGGCTGCATCTTTCGCTTTGGCAGCGGCGATTGCGGAACTGAACAAGCCGACCGGCGCGGCTTCGGCTGGTGCCGAGGACTGCTTTGGCCCCGCATCCACTTGGCCTGCTTCTTTCTTCTCCGGTTCCGGTGGCGGCGGATCGAGCGTGACATAACCACCTTGATGAAGCACCAGTAACATTTCATCGAGCGAGCGCTGCGCCGCCATCTCGTGGCCGACATCCATCAGCCGCTTGCTCACCACCTTGCGCAACGGAGCGACATCCGGCAACACTTCCAGCGTATAAGCCAACAATCGCCAAGGCAGCGGGCCTTTGCTATAGAGCTTGCTCGGGGGCGCTAGCCGCAGCTTTTCAAATTGCGCTTCGGTCCAGTATTGTTGATTCTCCCGTCGCTTGGGCATCTTTTTCTTGAGCTTCTTCTTCGCCATCCGCAACCCGGGATCGGGCGTGTCTTCAGGAATCTGGTCGTACTTTTCCTTCCAACGCAAGATCTTCACATCGTCCTCGTGCGCCAGCGCGAAGACAAAGCCTTCATTGTCGAACTGCGGGCGTCCTGCGCGACCAAAGATTTGATGTGCGGTGCTGGACTCGATCACTTTGAGCTTGGTCGGCGGCCCTTTCATCAGCGAAGGCATCACCACGCTCCGCGCTGGCAAGTTGATCCCCGCCGAGAGCGTCTCGGTGCAGACGCAAACCGTCAGCAGCTTTTGCTGAAACAAATCCTCGACAATACGCCGATACTTCGGCAGCAAACCAGCATGATGCACTCCTACGCCGCGGAGCAAGATTTGCTTCAGCTTCGGCCCGGCACCTTGCGACCAATCATGTTGCTCGAGCTCTTGCGACAGCTTGGCTTGTTGCCCGGAAGCGAGCAGCGACTTGCCTTTGAGTTGGTCGGAGACATTCCAACATTCCTCGCGATTGAAACAAAAGACCAGGGCCGGCGTGTAGCGTTTTGTTTCGTCTCCCTCGGCCATCTTCTCCAAATGATCGGTCAACAATTCATCGCCCACCCAGCGAAATTGCAGCGGAACCTTGCGTTCCTTCCCTTGCACCAACTCCAAACGTCGCTGATGACTCGCCTTGAGCCACATCACAAAGTCGAGCGCATTGCCCACAGTGGCCGAAAGGAGCAGCGTTCGCACATGCGAGGGGAGCAGCCCGAGCGATAGTTCCCAGACGATGCCCCGTTCTTGATCGGCGAAGTTGTGGAACTCGTCCATCACCACGGCCGAGACATTCTCAAAATCGAACGCTTCGCGATGCAGCAAACGATTGAGCAGAATCTCCGCCACGACCACCAGGACGCGGGCCTGCGGATTGACTTTGCGATTGCCAGTCACCAGGCCGACCTCCTCCGGCGCGAAACCCCAACGCACCGCCGCCGCTTGCATCTCGTTGAATTTCTGCTCCGTAAGGGCGATTAGCGGCGTGGTGTAATAGGCGACGGTGCCGGAGTGCAGCGCTTCAAAGAGCGCGGCTTCGGCGATGAGTGTTTTACCGGTGCCTGTGGGAGCGCACACCAACACGCCTTGTTCCGAGGTGAACCACGCCAGCAGCGCTTCCTCCTGCACAGGATAGGGCGAGTATTGAAGTTGCTCGAAATAGAGCGAGGCGAGTTGATCGCGCGTGAGCGGTTCGGCCACTAGAGGCCTCCTTGCTGCGCAATTAGCGAAATCCAATCAGCAACCAAGACCATGAGTCGTAATCATTACGAGGAACGAAGCACCAGACCGACAGCATACCCGCATCGGACGCCCCTCCATAGTCCAAAGGCGTGTTCGGCAAGCACGAAAAAACGCGGCGGCGAGCCGAAACTCACCGCCGCGTTGGGTTCTTTCAATGACCTTGTTGGGCCAACTCTTTAGATCGTATCCTCGATGTAGACCAGCAGATCGCTGGCCTTCTTGTCGCGAATCGTGTCGTTCTTGGAGGCCATGAACAGGTCGTTGCCCCCTTCGCCTGTCAGCGAATCGGAAGTCAACGGCTCGACCGTGCTCTGGTTGAAGTAGAACTCATAATCGAAGCCCGAGCCTTGGCTGATCCAGTCGGCCAGAATCATGTACAGGTCGTCATCGCTATCGTCATAGATCGTTTGATCGCCGACCAGCAAGTCGTTGCCGTTGCCGCCTAAGAGCAAGTCGAATTCCGTGCCGCCGAGAAGCAAGTCGCGACCATCGCGGCCATAGAGCTTATCGGAACCTTCGCCACCGACGAGGATATCGTCGCCAGCGTCGCCATTGATCGTATCGATCCCTTCGCCACCGCGCAACAAGTCGTTGCCGACGCCGCCGTACATGACATCCTTGCCGTCGCCGCCATCGAGCATGTCGTTATTGGCGTCGCCGTACATCGTGTCGTTGCCCGCGTCGCCGAAGAGCAGATCATTGCCAACGCCGCCTTGGAGGCGATCGTTGCCTTCGCCGCCCATCAGCGTGTCGATGCCACCACCGCCGAGCAAGCGATCGCTGCCGTCGCCGCCATCAAGGAGATCGTTGCCGTTGCCGCCGGCGAGATAATCGTTCCCTTCGCCACCGTAGAATTCCATGTCTTGTCGGACGCTACCGGAGACGGTGATCGTATCGTTGCCGCCATTGCCATAGACAATGACTTTGTTCGACACGTTGAAGTTGCCCTTGGGAGCGCCATTGATGCGAACTTGCACACCAGCGCCAAACGAGAGAATGATGCGGTCGGCATTATCGGTGCCCGCGATGACCAGGTTGCCATCCTCGTCTTCGATGATTTGCTTGACGGCGACATCCAGGAACCCTTCGGGACCCACGCCACCGTCCTTGTCGGTGCCGATGGCGCCGATCGTGACGTTTCCGAGGGTATCGAAGGTGTGCTCAACTTCGGTGCCATTGGCCGGACCGACGACGGTCTCGTCAGGCGATCCGTCGCCATCCCAGTCGATGTCAAACGAAGCCGTGGCGGTGCCACCAGCATCGACAGGCGAAGGATCGCTAATCGAGAAGGTGAAAATATAGGGAATACCGGGAATGACCTCAGAAGGGCCATCGATGTTCGTGGCCGTCGGCGCGGCATTGTTCACCGTCAGCGGCGCGCTGGTGGCAGCGCCCGTCAAGCCGGTGCTGTCGGTCGCGCGCACTTGGGCGGTAAAGGATCCATTGTCGCGAATGCCCAGTGCGACCAGTTGCGACCAGGTCACGGTGGGCGTGCGACCGGTGGCATCGGTAAAGACGCCATCGTTGTTCAAGTCCCAGCCGTAACCGCTGACCGCGTCGCCATCGGGATCCACGGCCACAGCCGCCGATAACGCCAGGCTCTGTCCTTCGCTAATGGTGTAAGGCCCACCAGCGCTCGGCACCGTCGGCGCGGCATTTACATAGCGAATGTAAACATCGTCGAGGAAGATGCTGTTATCACCATCGGCGCGTCCCAGTGGTGAATTGTTGAGGTTGGCGAACGTCAATGTCATTGTGGGCGAAGTTGCCACGAAATTGACGGTTCGGGTTGTAAAACTCGGCAGCCCAGGGTTCGTGAGTTGCGAATCAAGGACATTGCCGCCGACGCTAACTTCCAAAGGCGAAAATTCGCCTCGGCCTTGACGTGCGGCATAGCTGTAGGTGAGTGAATAGCGATTGCCGATCACAAACCCGCTCACATCTTGCGAGATGCTGGAGGTTCCCTTGAGCAAACCGCGCTGACTTCCTTCGATAGCGTTCGGGCCACCGTAAGCGCTATTGTTCTCCAAAATACCGGCACCCGCACTAGCAGGTGGCGCGGTGCCAGTGCTGGTCCAGCCCGTTGGCGTCAGGAGTTCTGCGAAGGTATCCGTATTGGGATTCTCGAAGCCACCGTTGGTCACCACCGGAGCGATGTTCTCGATGATGCGGATATTGTCGTAAAGGGCCGTGTTGTCTGGTGCCGCCGCATTGACAAGCTCCAACAACATCGTGGACGACGTGGCCGTGAACGGTTGCGTGATCACGCGTGTAAACGCATTCGTCTGCGTGCGAACGATGGCGTGTTGCGGCACGAGTGTCGCTCCGCCAACCCGCACGGAGTTTTGCACCGTGTTGCCACCACGGGCATTCTCCCAATACTCGATCTGGTATTGTTTGCCCACGGTTAAGCCGCGAATATTCTGCGACAAGACACCTGCGTTTTGGATGAACGCCGCACGAGTTCCATCGGGAATGGTCGCGCCGCCAACAAACGGGCCGGCAGGATTGTTGTTTCCAATGCCGTCGTCGTTGGCCGCCCAACCATTGAGAATGGCACCGTATTCGGGGAACGGCAAATTCGTGGGTCCATCCTCGAAGCTGGCGTTGACAAGGGTCGGTGTGGTGGCCGGAACCAACGCATTGAGACGCACATTGTCGACAAACGCCGTTTGATCGCCTGCGGTATTGAGGCCGAACATTCGTAGCGTGGCGGTTGGCCCCGTGGCCCGGAACGAAGTAGTGGTGTAATCGCGATAGGTTTGATCGAAAACGCGTCCACCACCAATCAAATTGCCATCGACAGTGACTTGCAACGTTTGACCGTTGTTGCCGCCGCGGGCCGCCATCGAGTAGGTGATGGTGTACTCCTGACCCGCCGTGAGACCACTCAAAGTGGTTTCCGCAAATCCTTGATTCTGAATGAAAGCAACCGTCGTTCCTTCAGGCGCCGTGCTACCAAATCCGCTGCCATTGGTGCTCACACCGCTACCGTTACCGGGCGTGGTTGGGCCTTGTGTCCAAGGCGAGCCCGCGACACTGCCGTATTGAAAGCTTGCGGCGCCAATCGTCGGCGATTCAAAGCCACCGTTGAGTAATTTCGCTCCTGTCACACCAGGTGCCGCCGTACTACCTGGACTAAACTTGACGGTCCCCGAAATACGCCCCGGGCCAGAAAGAACCGCCGTAGTGGTTGGCGAAGATGGCAGGACTAGCGACGCAAAAGAATTCGTCGGCGCTTGGCCAACAAACTTAGCGGAGTTAACCAACACATTGCCGTTGTTGTCATAGAGGTTTACCGTGAAATTCGATAGACGATCTTGGCAACATCCATCCGCACGCTGCCAAACGCGCACTTGTCCCAGGTTATAGTCTTGCCCGAGGTCAACGATGATCGTCGTGGCGGTCGATTGACGCGTCCAAGTATTTCCGCCGGTTTGCGCTACGCCGTCGAGAACGGCCTCAGGAGCGCCGTGGCCGCCGCCACCAACGGTCAGCGCGATGGATGCGCCTTTCGCCGTCAATGCGACGTCATTCGTATTGTCATAACTCGCGGCAGGCGTGACACCGACCGGGAACGCTTCAATTTCGCCGATATGAAACAAACGATCCGCGCCACCATCAGCGGTCACCGCGAGATACCGAGCTTGTGCCGTTCCGATCGTAACCGGCCCAGTACCGGTTGCAGATCCAGTGACATTGGCAATGCGTAGCTCACCTTCGCGAATCTCCGTGCTGCCGACATACGTTCCTTGACCAGCGAGAGTCAGCATGCCCGTGCCAACCTTCACGAGCTTAGTGTTAAAACTAAGCGCAGTGGTATAATTCGTCGGTACGATCGAACCAAATGTGCGTTGGTTTACGACTTGCCCTGGCAACCCGCTGCCATTGTCGGCCAAGATGGAGACCGTGAAATCGTACAGCCGATCTTGACAGCAACCATCGGGACGTTGCCAAGGCCGAATGATTCCCAGACTTTGTGTCGATCCCAAGTCCGCGACGTAGTTGACGCCAATTCCGAGGTAATTCAAGGAAGCGCCACCTGTATCGGCGATGCCATTGAGCGGCGCATCCGTGGACCCGTGCTGCAACGCGCCCGAGGCCGATTCGAAACTCGCGCCCTTGGATATTAGTGCCAGGTCGTTGGCATTGTCATAGCCTGGAGCGGGAATGACTCCGGGTGCGAAAGCTTCTAGTTCGCTAAACTGCAAATATCGATTGGCGCTGCCGTTGTTTTGGATCCTGATGAAACGTCCCGCGTTTCCGCCACCAACGTTGCCCGTGATATTCAGGTTGCCGCTGCCGCCAACGGTGACCGTGTCCGCCCACAGTTGCACAGTGCCACCGAGAGTCAAGGTCGATCCGGCGTTCGCAACCATGATTGCCCCGTCGGTGACATTCAGCGGTGCATTGATGCTGTTGCTGCCGGTGCCTAACTGATTCACCGATCCTGCGGTGAGCGAACCCGACGAAGCGGTGATATTGTAGCTGCCTGCATTATTCTGGAACTTCACGCCCGCAATGACGTAGTTGTTCGCGCCGACATTGACACCGCCGACACCGGTATTAGTGAAAACGGCGAGTTCCTTGTAATTGTCGGGAACGTTATTGTCGCCGACCCAGTTGACGGGGTTGCTCCAATTGCCATCGCCTGCTCCGCCATCCCATTCCACTTCGGTGAATGACAAGGAATTAACCTCGGCAGGCGAAAGTGCGCGAGTATAAATAGCAAAGTCATCCATCAAGCCAAAATGCCCCTCGGCTCCAGTGGGTGACGCACCAATCACGAACGCCACGACCGCAGCGAGGTTTTCGGTCGACGCGGAAGTTGTCAACACCGGATTACCGTTCAGATAAACGGTGGATACGTCGGTGTTGCCATTCTTGACGAAGGCGAAATGGCTCCACTGATCCTCAGTTACGCTTTGGAGTTGGGCGAGATTAACGCTGATGCGATGGGCGGGATTTGCACAGCACGCGCTACTGCCCGCATCCCAATAGATATTGCTGTCGGACCACGTTAAGTGTGACTGCATCCGTCCGCCGCCCACAACACTGCTCGAAAAGGCGGTGCTTGCACGTGGATTCGAAACGTCGTTCTTGAGCCAAAACGAAATCGTGACTTCATTGTTTGTACCAACGCCTGCCAGTGCTGCAGTGGCGTTATCAATGCTTACGTAGTCCCCCGCGCCATCAAGGCTGAGCGCGGTACCGGCTGAACTGTTGCGTCCCGCGACGCGCGATGCGTTGCCATTGAAAGTTCCATTGAAGCCGCCTGATGCACTGTCCGTTGCGACTGTCCCACTGGCTTCATTGAACTGATAGAACACTGCCGGATTGAGCGCGAGCACCGTATCCGCATACGCGAGCACGCGGCGGTCCTCTAAACGCTCTTGAAATAATTTGCGTGTGCGGAGACGCTTCAACGACGACCGACGAGACGAGGCGGACTTCATTACGCGGGTTCCTTGCGACGGGACGAATAGATGAGGGACAATGACGTAAGACCAGGAATGTACTCGCCACGCACGCACGTTCAGGCACGCATGGAGGAGACGAGCCATCGGACGTAATCAAGATAAAAACCAGAAAAGCCTGACCACCGCTGGGCGAATGTTTACCGCCGAACGGCAATCTATAAGGTGTAGAATAGTCGGCAAAATCGGCAAAGTCCAACCTTTAGGTAGCCGAATAATCCAAATATTTCGCACCATTCACACCCAGAAGCAGGGCAAATCCAGGACGTCCGCCCCCACTCTGGGCTTCGACTAATCTCCGAACTCCAACTCCACCCCCTGGTCGAGCCAGGGTTGTACGGCGGCTTGGGAGACCTCTTTAGCGCGCACGAAACCGCGCTGCGAGAGCGAGAATTCGTGACCCAATTGGTGCATCACGAGACCTGCGGTACACAGTTCCCGAAAGCCGTCGAGCATCTCAATCGTGAACTGTGGCCGGTTGCGACTGCGAAACACCAACACCCGTTCCAGCGAGCGTTCGACATGCACCGCCAGCAGCCGCTGCGCGGAATCGTAAGCGTTCTTGATCGCTTTAATTTCCAAGCTGCCACGATCCTGGGCCGCAAACAAAATCGCCTGGGCCGGTAACGAAAGGGCACGGGGCGGCTCGATGTCATTGGCCAGTGCCTGACTACACAGCCCTGCGAAGCCGATGATCGTCGGCGCGCCAAAGGAGAGGTCTTCCCAACTGAGCGTTGGTCGGCCGCTATCCGAATTGTGACGATCGAGTGTCATACGGCTCTCGCACGTTGCCAGCAGTATTTCGGCGGAGTAGTCTAATGAGGATTATATCGGGATTGTATCCCTTCCTGACCTCTCCCACACGGAGCCCCGCCGATGAAGATTTACTCGTTGCTATTCCTGTTCGGGTTGTCTTTGGCAGTGACGGCGTGCGCGCCTGCCGCCGATGCCGTTGATCCCAAAGCCAACAAACTCACCGCCGAGGAAGAAAAGGCAGGCTGGAAGCTACTCTTCGATGGCGAGACCACCAAAGGTTGGCGGAACTATAAGAAGGATACGATCAGCGGCGGCTGGAAGGTAGTAGATGGCGCTTTGACCCGCGCCGCAGGCGGTGCCGGCGACATCCTCACTAACGACAAGTACGACGCCTTTGAACTCTCGCTGGAATACAAGATTTCCAAGGGAGGAAATAGCGGCCTCATGTATCACGTCACCGAGGAAGAAGGAACACCTTGGATGACCGGTCCGGAGATTCAAGTTCAAGACAACAAGGATGGCCACGATCCGCAAAAGGCTGGCTGGCTCTATCAACTGTACAAGCCTGAGATCGATCCCGCCACGAAAGAACCGCTCGACGCCACGAAGCCTGCCGGCGAGTGGAATAAGCTGGTCATTCTGATCACGCCGGAAAAATGTGTACACACCATGAACGGCAAGAAGTACTGCGAGTACGTCAAAGGCAGCAAGGATTGGGATGAACAAGTCGCCAAGAGCAAGTTCGGCAAGATGCCCAAATTCGGCAAGCCCACCACCGGCTACATCAGCTTGCAAGACCACGGCAACGAAGTCGCCTTTCGTAATATCAAGATTCGCGAAGTGAAGAAGTAAGGACAGGCCGTTCAAACACGAACTGAAGCGTTAGAGCGTTAGCGAGGCTCCCCCGGCATTTCCTCGCTGACGCTTCGGGTTAGTGTGCCGGCATTTCCTCGCTGGCGCTCTATGAAGTTGCGCTTGGCTGCTAGCAGCGGGTGGGCGCAAAAAAAATGACTCCGGCGCAGGGGCGGTAAATGATTACTAGAGCTGGTGAGGCCCGTTGAACCGCCATCGACGCAGGAGTCATTACTA
>JBGSHH010000995.1:0-2804 GCA_041752355.1 Pirellulaceae bacterium
CAAGGAGATTCCATCCATGTCCTTCATCTTACGCAGTCTCTTCCTTCTGACGCTGCTCGTGGCGGCAACCGTCGTCCGGCCGCTACTCGCTGCCGATGCCGCCAAGCGGCCGAATGTGCTGCTGATCCTTACCGACGATCAACGCTCGGATTGCCTGAGTATCGCGGGGCATCCTTTTCTGAAGACGCCGCATCTCGATCGCCTGGCGAAGGAAGGGGTGCATTTTCGCAACACCTTCTGCACCACGTCGCTCTGCTCCCCGAGTCGGGCATCGATCTTGAGCGGCCTGTATGCCCATACGCATGGCGTCTCGAACAACTTCACCGAGTATCCGCTCGACCTGAAGAGCTTTCCGCGCGAGCTGCAAGCGGCCGGCTATCAAACAGCCTATATCGGCAAGTATCACATGGGGGAAGATAACGACGAACCTCGCCCCGGCTTCGACTATTTCGTCACGCATAAAGGGCAAGGAAAGTATTTCGATACCGAGTTCAATCTCAACGGTAAAAAGCGCGAAGTCCTCCCCGGCTATTACACCCACGTCGTCACTAAGCTCGCCTCCGATTGGATCAAGCAAGAGCGCGATCAACCCTTTTGTTTGATGCTGGGCCACAAAGCGCCGCACAGTTTCTATTTCCCGGAGGAGAAGTACGAACATGCTTTCGATGACGCCAAGATCGAGTATCCCGATACCGCCTTTAAGCTCGCCGGCAAGCCGGACTGGATCAAGCAACGCTTGAACACGTGGCACGGCATCTATGGGCCGCTGTTTGACTATCGCAAGAAGTTTCCCGACGATAGCCCCGAGGCGGTGAAAGACTTTGCCGCCATGACGCGTGGCTACTGGGGGACGATCCTCTCGGTGGATGACAGCGTCGGCCAATTGGTTGCGTTGCTCAAAGAACGCGGCGAACTCGACAACACCGTCATCATCTTCATGGGGGACAATGGCCTGCTCAACGGCGAGCATGGGATGGTCGATAAGCGCACGATGCACGAGCCGAGCATCCGCGTGCCGCTGGTGGTGCGCTATCCCGGCCTAACGCCGGCAAATACTCCGAAGCAGATCGATCAAATGGTACTGACGGTCGATATTGCTCCGACGATCTTGGATCTGTGCGGCGCCAAACCCCTGGCAAATATTCACGGGCGTTCGTTCGCGAAGCTCGTGCAGTCAGGCGACAAAGATTGGCGGAAGAGTTTTCACTACGAATACAACTACGAGAAGCAGTTCCCTTACACGCCCAACGTGCGCGGCGTGCGGACCGCTGAGTGGAAGTACATGCATTATCCACACGGCGATGGCTCGCCGGACAAACATCTTGCGGAACTCTACAACCTCAAGGCCGATCCGGAGGAGCGTAAGAATCTGATCGCCGACCCCAAATACGCAGGCAAAATCAAAGAACTCCAAGCGGAACTCGCCGCGTTACTCCAAGCCACCGGTGCCGAGCCCGACAAGATGCCGCTGGATGAAGGGATCAAGCAAGCCTTGCCGGACGCGAAGATCAGGTAGATAGTACTCATCACGCTCCGCGTGATGCCCACTTTCGTACCTACATGCTGCCAGCATGTAGGGAACTCAGTAGCTGACGCTGGCAGCAGCGGCCACTTACAAATGGTGACGCCCATGTTTCGCCAACCAATGCTTAGCCTCATAGGCATTTGGATCGTGGTGACGATTGGTTGGTTTGGGTTTGTAACTCGGGGCGGTGAAGTTGAATTTTCGCCGCATACATTAGAGATGCGTAGCAGAAACGAGTACTTTTTAATGGGAAGGGTCCCCTTGTTTCCAATGCGCTGGAAACACTGGAGCAGCGGCCCGGAGTTTATTGAGATATTGGTCGATGAAGGCCACATCACGCCAGTTGAGCCCAATGGTCAGCCACGCTGGATTAGTGTCACCAGTTGGGACGGAGTGTCCATCGGGAAGGGAGATCTGTATAGGACACTATTTAGGCGGGCAGCTAATGACTGGACAGCCGCCGATCATGAACGCGCCCGATTTTGTTGGAGCCGCGTGTTTGAGTTACTCAGGTCAGATGACGAACGCGATGTCAAGATTGGTTGCATACTAGCATACGAAATTCGCCGCTTCAAAACTGCCGCCGAATTCGACGAGAATCTAAGTTACTATCGCGACAACGTTCCGCCATGAGCGGTCACACGCCGGGAATCTCCTGCTCGTATAGGCTAATATGCTTCGTCAACCGATGCTCTCACTGATTGTGGTTTGGATCGTGTTGACGATCACCTGGTTTGGCCTCGTCACACGTGGTGGCAAACACGAATTCTCGCCGCAGACATTGGAGGTTCGGAACTATCGGCAAATGCTGCTCCTGGAACGGTTCCCGATTTACGAATCGCCCTATGAATACAGCACACCTGCGTCATTGCGGTTCTTGATCGACGAAGGCTATGTCACGCCAGACACCAACAAAAAATCCAAGTGGATCATGCTTCATCACTGGTACGCCGACTTAATCTTCGCATCACCAAGCCTGATGTTGATGGACGAGGAAAGAGTCACCATCTGGTCGCAGGCGAATCCGGCTCGCGCTCGCCACTGCTGGCCGAAGCTATTCGCGTTGCTCCGTTCGAAAGACGCCCGCGACCGCGAACTGGGATGGATGCTTGTGAACAACCTCGATCAAATCTACACCATCGATCAGTTTGAAGCGCGACTGCAATCACCCTGAATCAGACCGAGAATCGCCTGACAAGAAAAGAATAGGCGAAGAGAGAGTTGTCTGCCGCGGATGAACGCAGGCGACACGGATCATGGCGGAGATGGTTGAGAGCGT
>JBGSHH010000996.1:0-4999 GCA_041752355.1 Pirellulaceae bacterium
AAAGTACACCCGACAAGGCTCGAACTTGTAACCTTCGGTTTCGTAGACCGATGCTCTATCCAATTGAGCTACGGGTGCGCATCAGACGTTTCGGTCACGCCTGTGTAGGTAATCTACTAAATTTTGGGTTCGCTGCAAGGGCGGTATGAGCGCTGGAAACACGAAACCGCACGGCCTATCTATTGCCGGCGCAGCGACTTGGAACGACCGCCACAGACCATTAAGATACCCAGGTGGCTGTTTTCTCTCCTCGGCCGATTGTACAAGGAATCCGCGATCATGCGACTTTTGGCTCTACTGGCGTTGTTGATGGTGGTCATGGGTTGTCAGCCTCCGGAAGAGCCCAAATCCACTGCCCCGAAAAAGGACGGCAAGTTACGGATCGCGGTGATTCCCAAAGGTACCACTTACGATTTCTGGAAGTCCGTACATTATGGTGCTGAGCAAGCGGCCAAGGAGCTAGATGTCGAAATCGATTGGCTGGGACCGGCTTTGGAAAGCGACCGCAACGGCCAGATTACCATCGTGCAAAACTTCATCACCAACAAAGTGGATGGCATCGTCCTCGCTCCGCTCGATTCGCACGCTCTGGTCGATGCCGTGAAAGAGGCGAACAAAGCGAATATTCCTGTGGTCATCTTTGATAGCGCCTTGGACGACGAATCCATCACTGTCAGCTACGTCGCGACCGACAACGGCAAAGGTGGTGAACTGGCTGCTGAGGAAATGGCCAGGCAGCTTGATGGCAAAGGAAAAGTCATCCTCATGCGCTATGCCAAGGGGAGCGAAAGCACCCAGCAACGTGAGGAAGGCTTCTTGAAAAAGTTAAAAGAATACCCAGACATTGAAATCCTCGAATCGGAACAATACGGCGGCACCTCGCAAAGTAGTGCTCTCGACAAGGCACAGCAACTTCTCAACACCTACGGCCAAGAGGTCGATGGCTTCTTCGCGGTCAACGAATCGAACGCCGGGGGCACGCTGCAAGCATTAGAAGATCACAACCTCGCGGAAAAAGTGGTCTTTATCGCCTTCGACGCCAATCCCAACCTTGTGCAGGCATTGTCCAACGGCAAGGTAAAAGGCATCGTGCTGCAAGATCCGGTGAAAATGGGCTACCTCGGTGTGAAAACCATGGTGGCACATCTGCGCGGCGAGAAAGTGGAAAAACGAGTCTCCACCGGCGAACACGTCGCCACGCCCAAGAACATGAACGAACCCGATATGAAGACATTACTCGCCCCAGCTCAATTCGATTAGACACTCGCCGGCTGTCTATAGTTCCCCAGAAAACCCTGGCGGCGGCGGTTAGTTCGTCGCCGCCATTGCGGTTATCTTTATGATCGCATTATGGACTTTGCCGGGGAACTCGACCGTGCCGACCATTGAACGTATACAACTCATTCGCCGTCCCTTGGACGAAGTCTTCGCCTTTTTCGCCGACGCCAAGAACCTCGAAGCCATCACGCCACCGTACCTGCACTTTCGCATTCTCACGCCGCTCCCCATCGAGATGCAGGCGGGAACACTCATCGATTATCACTTGCGATTATTCGGCGTGCCAATGACCTGGAAAACCCGCATCGAGGCGTTTGACGCGCCCCAGCGCTTCATCGATCGGCAATTGAAAGGGCCTTATCAGCTCTGGCATCATCTGCATGAATTCCACGAAGTGGCCGAAGGTGTGCTGATGGTCGATCGTGTCGATTACTCAATTGGTTGGTCGATCTTTGGCGGACTTGCCCATGCGGCCTTTGTGCGTCGCACGCTCGACGACATTTTTGACCATCGCCGCCGTCGCGTGGCAGAACTGCTGGAACCAGTGGAAGTGTCTCTGCCAGCGATTTGAACTCGCCTGCACAATCGGCATAACCGTCAGCATACCGAATCTCTCGGTCCCCTAACGCTGGCCAGATTCGCCGAGTCTCTCTCACGCCATACTTCCTAGCGTAAGTTTCTAGTGGCACACTGCGCGAACGTATGCATGGCGTTCGCGATTTGCCGCCACTGCCCAAGGACTGCGCTATGTTAAAGACCGGACTCGACACTCTCATCACCTTCAATCCCTTCACGGTCTCCGTCGATCTGCCACTGGCGGAAGTGGTGCAATTGCTGGGACATACCGGCACGCGACATTGGCCCGTGCTCGATGCCGAAGGCGCGCTCACTGGCGTGGTCTCGGCGGCCGATATCGTCCGCGCGATGCAGGCCTGCGAATGCGACGGCGCAGGCCAATCGAAACTGGCCCTCGGTTGGCTGCGGGTCGAAGCGGTGATGTGCCGCGAACCGGATTCGGTCCAGTTCGGCGATTGCCCTTGGGAATCACTCGCTTTGATGATCAAGAAGCGGCGCTGCATGTTGCCTGTCATCGAAGATGGCGTGGTGGTGGGCACCCTCTCAACCTTCGATTTTCTGCGCGAACTGTCGTATGGCGAAAGTCCGATCGCGCGCGAACTGGTGCGCGACCATTGCGAGAAGGAATACGAAACGTTCGACTACGATCAGCCTTACGACCAAGCCTTGACATCGCTCTGCGAACAGGAGAAACGCTATGGCGTTGTCGTTCGTGGCGATCTCCCGATGGGAACAGTTTCGCGCCGTACGCTCTCGCGCACGCATTGCGAGAACCTCGTCCGCGCGCTCTTCGGCGAAACTCTCGGTCAGCCGAAACTCTGCGAACTACTCAAAACCTGCCCCACCATCACACCCGGCCGCACGATCGGCGAGGCGGCCAGTTTGATGGTGGAACACAACTTGGACGCCATCGCCATCGCAACTCAGGCCGGCCACTTGCTCGGCCTGGTCACCGACGATCAAATCCTGCGCACGCTCCTCGACTACGAGTGCTCGTAACGCTGGTTACTCGCGCGTTTGCTCGAACAGGTAGACGCCTTTCTTGTTCGACACGATCACGTCCAGCAGCTTGTCGCCATTGACATCGGCGACTTCGAACTGCGTGCCCACGCCGCTGTCGTGGTCGATCTGGTGCTTCTCCCAAACCACCTTGTCCCCATCCTTCTTGAAAGTGAACCAGCACAACACGGCGGGAGCCATCGGATCGACATCGCCATTGGGGCCGTGCGCCCAATAACGCTTGCCGGTGATAATGTCTGGCACGCCATCGCTGTTGATATCCGCGAAGCAAACCCCATGCGTTTGCGAGAAGCTCTTATCGATCTCGTGCTTCGTGAATTTGTCGGCCGCAGTTTGCTCAAACCAATACATGCCGACGCCGTGCGGGCTGCTGCCGAACACATCGTTGTCGCCATCGTCGTCGAAGTCGTAAACAAACATCTGCGCCGCACCACCACCGCAATCGAAGTTGGCGGGATGGAACTTCCAAGGGCCATCGGCAGCACTCGCCGGCGCTTCCCACCAGCCATTGGGAATGATCACATCGTTCTTGCCATCTTTGTTCACATCGCCCGAACCGATGCCGTGCGAATAGCGCTGTGCGCCGGGCGCGTTCTTCTCGCTTACAGGGAACAACTTCCACTCGGCGTTCACATCTTCCACCGCCTTTGCGAAACCGACCTGCCGCTCGGGGCCATCGGTGTCTTTGGGATTGGGGCTAAACGCAAAGAGGAGTTCCTTCTTGCCATCGCCATCGGTATCGAGGAACTGCGGGCTTTCGTTATTCGTGACCGGCGTGAGCGTGTGCTTGGGCCACAGTTTGCCGGATTCCTTAGGGTTCTCCATCCACCAGGTCGGCGTGCCAGGGAAATCGACGGCGATCACATCAGTCCAACCATCGCCGTTGACATCATGGGCGAATGCGCAAAAGGCGTTGCTATACCCGTTGGGGTTGTACTCGGGTGCTTTCTCAATCATCGAGTGCATTTTCCAATCGGGCGCGGCATACCAGACATAGCCAGCGGCGATGTCCATCTTGCCATCTTTGTTGAAGTCGCCAACCGCGGCCCCTTCACTGCGAAAGATCGGATCGAGTTGTGTTTTCTTGAACGAGATTTTCTTGCCGTCTTCGGCATGAACCGCGCCGATGAGCAGTCCACCGGTGATGAGTGCGGTATTGACGATGCGTAACCATGAGCGCGCCACGGGAGGGACTCCAATTGCAGGTGAGGAAGTTTGGGGAAGTGCTGCTACGGATTGTAATCAAAAACGTGGGATTGGCTTCTCGCCTCCCCTCTTTTTCCACACGAACCCAAAGCGTCAGAGCGTCAGCGAGGCCCTCCCACCTTTGCTTGTGAACGCTTCATTTGGTGTACGAAAACAAAACCACACAAGCGATCACAAATATGCTCACACTCTTGCAAGTCCTTTGACAACAAACACTTGCATCGCCAACAAGCGATTCGAAACACGTTCGGCGCCTTGTGCGAATCTGCATTTCCTTCGGGACCGACCCGCTCAATGACCTCGAAGTTTTGCTCCTCGGTTTCTCGATCGTACACGATCGTGAAACCGTCATGAGTGGGGCTCACATACGCATCGCGCCACGTTGCGAAGGGCGTCGAGTATCTGCCGTGACTCGGGACCGAACACAGTGAAGTTGGTGTAGAACAGCCCCATTGTCGCCCCCTGCGGAATGCCGCTTAGCGATAAATCGCAGTTGCCCGCTTAAGTGTCCTTGGACGGAACCTCTTGTGAAACCTTCTTACCTCTGGCTTTGGTAGCCTCCAACAACTCCGTGACCTTCTCCCAGTTGGGGGCGGCGAACTCGAAATTCTTGCCGGTACTCGTCGAGCCATGCGCGTGGTAGCCTGGATCACCACCATGCAAGAACAGAAAGTAATTGGTCCCCTCTAAGTCATCGAGTGAAATGTTGCCGATCACGGAGCATTTCGTCTGCTCGTAAATGCGATCTGTCGGCTGCAAGACTTTAAGAAACTCCGGTATCAAATCATCGGGCACTTCGTACCAGACTTTGTCACTACCGTACATTTCGTCCTCAGTCTGAATTCGTATCCGGGCGAATTTCTCCGGTTCGTAGAAGACCTGCAATTCGGCATCCGGCAGACGAGGTGGAGGCGTTGAC
>JBGSHH010000997.1:0-5473 GCA_041752355.1 Pirellulaceae bacterium
ACCGCTTTTCCCTTAATCGCTTGTGAGACCGCGTCGAGGTAAATGCTCGGTGGGCAAACGGCGACTTCGACGCCGCCAGACGTCACTTTGTCAGCGACTGCCTTGGCGAGCGCGACGCACTCTGCCTTGTTGAGATTCATCTTCCAGTTGCCGGCAATAAACGGACGTCGACTCACTTGGCGTCTCCTGGCACAGGGGAAATTACTTTGTCAAACAGGGCCGCCAATTTTCGGATCTGGTCGCACAATTCGGCGTATTGATGAGGCAACAACGCCTGGGGACCGTCGGATTTCGCTTTTTCGGGGCAGTCGTGAACTTCGATGTGGACGCCATCGGCGCCGACCGCGATGCCCGCTAACGCACAGGGGGGAATCAAGTCCGGCTTGCCGGTGGCATGGCTGGGATCAACGATGATCGGCAGATGCGAGAGTCCCTTCACGACTGCGACCGTCGCGATGTCATATAAATTGCGGGTATGCTTGTCGAAGCCTTTAATGCCGCGCTCGCAGAGCACCACATCGGGATTGCCTTGCGACAAGATATATTCGGCGCTCATCAGCAAATCTTCGACCGTGGCGCTCATGCCGCGCTTGAGCAGCACGGGCTTCTTGGTTTGACCCACTTCGGTGAGCAGCGCGAAGTTCTGCATGTTTCGTGCGCCGACTTGAATCATATCGGCATACTCGGCGACCTTATCGACATTGCGCGTGTCGGTCACTTCGGTCACCACCGGCATGCCGTACTTGTCGCCCACATCGCGGAGGATTTTTAAGCCTTCGACACCGAGACCTTGGAACGAGTAGGGGCTGGTGCGGGGCTTATAAGCGCCACCACGATAAATGTTCGCGCCGGCTTTGCGGACCGCAGCCGCGATATCATCCATGCGCTGCGGTTCTTCGACCGAGCACGGACCGGCGATCATGGCCAAGAACCCACCGCCGATCTTCACGCCGGCCACATTCACGATGCTGGGCTGTGGGTGCGCTTCCTTGCTCGCCAGTTTATACGGAGGCATCACTGGCACCACTTCCGCAATGCCGGGGATCGATCGCAATGCTTCCGGCGAGGTTTTGCGTTCATCGCCGATCAGGCCTAGGATGGTGCGATAGGTGCCGCGACTAAGGTGGGTTTTGAAGCCCAAAGCTTCGACGCTTTCGAGGACGTGCGCGATTTCCGCCTCGGTAACTTCTGATTTAAGGACGATGAGCACGGGACGTCGTCCGCCGAAACGGATGCATAAGACTATGGGATTGGCACTGTGAGAATCTAGTAAGATAACGCAGATTGCCAGGGCAAGTCGAGGGGAGAAGCTGCGTTGGGGTAGGCTGCTAGCCTGCTGTTTTCTCCCTAAATCTGGGGGAATGCAGCCTGGCGTATACCGTTTGCGTATCCTTGCTGGCGATTTCTGGAGACGGACACCGTCTCTAAATCGCTATAAATAAACGACTTATGAAAATCACGCCGGCAAGATGCGGATCGTCTATCCGGCATACCAACCAACCTGAACATCCTTGATTTCCAATTCTTCGATCACCGCCGTTTCACTTGTCTTGGCGTTTTGCAGGTGAATATTGCGCAGCGTGACAGAAATCTGATGCGTGGCATTCGGGTATTCCGGCGGTGGAGGTTCCAAAGTGCGCTCGATGACGAGTTCTCCAGCGACCGCCTGCCACTGGGCGATGGGCTCGGGATCGCCGCCGACGTCATCGCAGAAATAGGATGTTGGCGGATCGCGAAATTGCAGCACTTCCACTCGCGCCTGCGCGACATTGGCTTCGATTTCGATCGCGACCGACGATTTAGACCAATCCAGCTTGGCTTCGTCCAGACTTACCGATAACACCAGCTTCCCAGTGGCGTCGAAGCGATAAACAAAGAAATCGCCGCAGCCGCGCGTAGCTCCCGTGAACAGCGTGTCGTCGGGCGTGATCGGAACCGTTGATGCCACCGGAGAGATGGCGGTTGGAACTCCGCAGCCAGTTGCCAAGTGGCAGCAAATAATCAGGAAAATGGGTGCAGCGCGGAACATGTTGTGTTGCTTTCACTAAGAGGAAGCCATTTGCTAGCAGCGCAGCCTGCATAGGGATATGCCGAAAGTTTGCTATTCGTGTAATGACCAAAAGTTAAAATGTTGTCACGGGATAAAGGGTCGTCCTCCGGAAGTTACAGACCGGTTACATGATTTTTACGCGGATTCGGCCATAATCATCGGCTGAGTCGTGTGCGGATTGTGTAAACGGAGGATCTGACCATGCAACGTTCCTGGAATCTTTGGCGTGTTGCCGCTGTCGGCAGTTCGCTGTGTTTGCTGGTGCTGTTTGTCTACGACCGCGCCGGCGGCAACGTGTTTCATAAGTTGGGGATAACGGACAATCAAACTCCCGATGACTTGTTACCGGCCTCCAAAACGAAAGCAGTGTTAACGATTGACTCCAGCAACCAAATGTTGCCTGGTTCCAAATCAGCGGCCGTTATCACGTCAGACGAACAGATTCCGCTCAGTACGCCCGGCCGCGCGGAACTCCTGCCAGGGTCCAAGTCCATCGTAATCACGCCGTCAGAAAACGCGAACCTAGCACCTTCAGGCGAAGTGCCAGCCACACTCAACCCGCCTCCACGCCCTCCCCTGTCAGGTTCCAAGAAGTTTGCGGCGCAGCAACTCGATGAGGACTCGCCGACGGACAACGCGCGAGCGCAACAGCCAGCCGCGCAGGCCAATCCACTTCCTGTGCAGCGCGCCGCGCCGCCGCTGAACAATCCGCCCCCGCAGCACCGCCTCCTGCCTGGTTCCAAAGCGCCGGGCAATTTGATCGAGATTCCCAACGCCAATTCGCCGCCGCCCCCAGCGCAACAACAACAATCCAACATTGGTTCACGTTAGGAGGCGCGCCATGAATCCGCTTAACTTGATCCTGCCTACGGGCCTGAGCCTGTTGTTCCTGTTCATCGTCTTTCGCCCTTTGGAAATGGCGTTTCCCGCTAAGCCAGGGCAGGCGGTGTTTCGGCCGGCGTGGTTTACGGATTTGCTCTTCTTCTTGGGGCAGTACTTGATTTGGAACGGCCTGGTGCTGTGGCTGGTCGCGTACTTTGGGGATAGCTATAGCCGCTTGTTGCCAACCGGCTTCACGCAAGCGGTTGCCGGGCAACCGTGGTGGCTGCAAGCGATCGAAGTGATAGTGCTGAGCGATTTCTGCGTCTATTGGGGACACCGCCTGCAACATCGCGTGAGCTTCCTGTGGCGGTTTCACGCGGTCCATCATAGCGCGGAACATCTCGATTGGCTCGCCGCCCATCGCGAACATCCGATCGACACCATCTACACTTTGTCGCTCATCAATTTGCCGATCTTTCTCCTCGGTTTCCCGGGAAGCACGTTGGCCGGTTTGATCGCCTTTCGTGGCCTGTGGGCGATCTACATCCATAGCAACGTACGCCTGCCACTAGGACCGCTACGGATGCTCGTCGGCGCGCCGGAGTTGCACCACTGGCATCACGACAAATCGCGCGACGCTGGCAACTATGCCAATATCTCGCCGCTGATGGATCTGCTGTTCGGCACCTATCGCTGCCCCGATCATGAACCGCACGCCTTTGGCGTGGCGGAACCGTTTCCCAAGAGCTATTGGGAGCAACTGCTCTATCCATTCTGGAAATGGAAACAGCCTAAAACGCGCGAAACGGCCGTCGTGCCGCCACCGTTGGCTCAGCCACAAAAGTTAGAAGTTGTCCAGCGATCGTGATGGGCTTCAATCCCCCGGCATGCCCACAAACTTGCCGAACACCATGCGGCCGGCGCTGGTTTGCAGAATGCTGGTGACGCTGATGCGGACGGGCTCGCCGAGATGTTCGCGGCCCCCTTCAACAACCACCATCGTGCCATCTTCCAAGTAGCCGACCCCTTGCCCCGGCGCTTCGCCGGGCTTGATGATCTTCACTTGCACCACTTCGCCAGGCAGAAACACCGGCTTGAGGCTGTTGGCGATGTCGTTGAGATTGATCACCGGCACATTATGCAGCCGGGCGACTTTGTTCAGATTGTAGTCGCCGGTGACGATCTTCCCTTCCAAGTGCTTGGCCAGAATCACCAGCTTCATATCGACCGGCTGCCCCACCATCTCGGGAAGCTCGCTGTCGTACATTTTGAGATCGACGTGATCTTTATTGCGTAGCTTATTGAGCACATCGAGCCCGCGCCGCCCGCGCTCGCGGCGCATTTTATCGCTGCTGTCGGCGATCGCTTGCAACTCGGCCAGCACGAACCGCGGCATGATGAGTTGATTGTCTAGCACGCTGGTATCGACCAAATCGGCGATCCGCCCATCGATCACCACGCTCGTATCGAGCACATACGGCTTGAGCCCTTTCACTTCCTTGGCGAATTCCACATAGGGAATAATGAAGCGAAAGTCGTCCTTGGTTTGCATCAACAGGCTGATGCAAAAATAGCACAGCACCATGCCAACCACGAGCATGATGGAGCCGGTGTTGGCTTTATTGGCTTCCACGATCGGTGTGATGGCGATGCTGACGACGTAGGTCAGAAACAGGCCAATCACGATCCCGAAGTAAACGCAGGTGATAATATCCAGCCGCTTGCGGGGAAACAGAATATCGATCACTACGATGCCAACTGCCGCCAGCATCACACCGATAAATGCCCCCCAGGTATGTAGCGGCCCTTGACCGGCGAGCGGCAAACTATTGGCGATAGTTACGCCCAGGCCGGCGGCCACCACGAGGAACGCGGCCCGCAAAATCCAGATCGGCATGTCGACTTTGAACGATTCAACCATAGAGTTCGCCCGATTCTAATCACACCTTCGCCGGATGTCACCCCCCAGGGGGACAGTAACCGTTTGCCCCGGACAACCCTCATGGTGGGCGGGTCTTTCGTCTTCGTCTGTTCGAAGGCGAGCGAGATCGGTCGGGAAAGCATGTGGGATGTTCCCGGAGGAGTGTGCGACTTCATTCTCAACTACTTGACTGAAAAACTCGCCGAGTTTTTCAATACCTACCAAAATGAGACGCCCCTGCTGGCACAACCTCGCGAGGAATCGTCGGGCGTGGACTGGCTCACGTGCACTGGGTTCGCGAGGCCGGCATCGTGCTAGCCGCGCGCTACGGGGCGTGCGACAATGGCAAACTCGCAATTTCCGCTCTCGTTCCTCCCACCGCTGAAGGCTTTACTCATGCTCCGCCGCTTGCTGCCCTTTACCTTGGTTTTGTTCTCGCTAGGCATCGCGTCCTTCGCCTCCGCTGAACCGACGCTCAAGGCGCTCATCGTCGATGGTCAGAATAACCACGGCGTATGGCCCAAGACGACGCAGATGATGAAGAAGTATCTGGAAGAGACGGGCCTGTTCACCGTCGATATCGCCACAACCGCCAAGCAAGGGACCGATCCGAACTTCAAGCCGGAATTCAAAAAGTACAACGTTGTCGTCAGCAACTACAACGGCGCCGATTGGCCTGC
>JBGSHH010000998.1:0-4806 GCA_041752355.1 Pirellulaceae bacterium
GCGTGGATGGCGAAGGTTTTAATGCGCTGTTAACGTACGAGTTCCGGCAGTAGGGTGCTAAACCCGCGACGTCCGCGAGGCCTCCTACACTAACCCGAAGCGTCAGCGAGGCCTCCTACACTAACCCGAAGCGTCAGCGAGGCCTCTTACACTAACCCGAAGCGTCAGCGAGGCCTCTTACACTGACCCGAAGCGTCAGCGCGTCAGCGAGGCCTCTTCATCGTTGATTAACCCGAAGCATTGGCGAGAGACAACATGTCTTCCCCGCTGACGCGACGGGTTAGCGCAGAGTACGGACAGGTGCTATACTGGGGCATCCCTTGTCTGACCCAACTCTCCAGCATCTCTCTGACTGCCATGCCCACCACTGCCGACGTTTATGCCAAATTGTGCGATCACGCCCGCGAAACAGCCATGTTGGAGACGATCGAATCGGTGCTGGGGTGGGATGAGCGGACGTACATGCCGATCGCGGCCGGCGAGTATCGGGCGGAGCAAATCACCTACCTGTCAGGGCGAATTCACAAACGACGCACGGATGAGCGGGTGAACGATTGGCTGAAGCAGCTCGAAGAGAGCGATCTGGCCACGGATCCGCATAGCGATAGCGGCACGGTGATCCGCGAAATGCGCCGCAATTTCGATAAGCAAGTCAAGCTGCCGCAAGAGCTCGTCGAGCAACTGACGCGGGCCGCCGTGCTGGGACAACAAGTGTGGGTGGAAGCGCGCAAGAACGACAACTACGCCTCGTTCGAGCCGACGCTCAAGCGGATGTTCGCGCTGCAGCGCGAAAAGGCCGACGCCCTCGGTTATAAGGACTCGCCTTACGACGCCTTGCTGGATGAGTACGAGCCGGATGAAACGGCCGCCAACGTCACGCAAGTGCTGGCTGCGCTGCGGAAGGAACTGGTGCCGCTGGTGCAAGCGATCGGCGCGAGTCACAAGAAAGCGCCGATCGAAGTCCTACGTCGCGATTATCCGGCGGCGCTGCAAGCGACCTTCGGCAAGCAGACGGCCGCCAAGCTAGGTTTCAATTTCGATCGCGGGCGACTCGATGTGACGCATCATCCGTTCTGTTCCGGCATGGGTCCACACGATTGCCGCATCACCACGCGCTACGACGAAAAGTTCTTCCCTTCGGCGTTCTTCGGCATCTTGCACGAAGCTGGCCATGGCATGTACGACCAAGGTTTGCGGCCTGATCAATTCGGCTTGCCGACGGGACATTATCTCTCGCTGGGCATTCACGAGTCGCAATCGCGGATGTGGGAAAATCTGGTGGGACGCAGTCGCTCGTTTTGGGAGTACTGCTTCCCCCATGCCAAGATCGCATTTGGCGCCTCGCTGGAGGATGTCAAGCTGGACGATTTCTACTTCGCGATCAACGACGTTCGCCCTTCGCTCATTCGCGTGGAAGCGGACGAGGCGACCTACAACCTGCATATCATCGTGCGCTTTGAACTGGAACAAGCGCTCATCAAAGGGGATCTCACGACCGCCGATCTGCCGGGCGCTTGGAACGATAGGTATCGCGAGTATCTGGGTATCACGCCCCCGAGCGATGCCGATGGCGTGCTGCAAGATATCCACTGGAGCGCCGGACTGGTCGGTTATTTTCCGACTTACGCGCTGGGCAACCTCTATGCCTCGCAGTTCTTTGCCAAGGCGGACAAGGAACTCGGCGGCCTGGATGCGCAGTTCGCGCGCGGCGAGTTTCACGGCTTGCTAAGTTGGCTGCGTCGTAACATCCACGAACGCGGCATGTGCTACTCCGAAGGCGAACTGGTGCAAAAAGTGACCGGCGAGCCCCTGTCGCACGAGTACCTGATGCAGCATTTGCGCAGCAAGTTTGGCAAGCTCTTCGCCGTGGCGTAAGCGCCGTTAATGCACGCGATGTCCCGGCTTGGCACCGTCATCGACGCCGAGTAAGAACACTTCTGTCCCGCCAGCACCGGCGGCGGTGACCATGCCGCTGGACAGTCCGAACTTCATCTGCCGCGGCGCGAGATTAGCGACCATCACCACCAGGCGTCCCACGAGTTGCTCCGGCTTGTAGGCCGCCTTGATGCCGGCGAAGACGGTGCGTGTTTCCTCGCCGCCAAGACTGAGCGTGAGCTTGAGCAGTTTCTTCGCCTCGGGGATCTCCTCCGCCGCCAAGACGCGGGCGACGCGGAGATCGATCTTGGTGAAATCATCGATTGTGCACTCGGGCGCGAGTGGTTCATTCTTCAGCGGCTCGTCGCTATCGCCAGGGAAACCAGCGGCCGCCGAGGAAGTCGCCTGTGCTTCGTCGATCTGTTCCGCCATCGGCTGTTCTTTGCTGTCGTCGATCATGGCTTGGATATCCTTCGGATCAATGCGTTTGAGTAAATGTTTGAATTCGGCGACGGCGGTGCCAATCAGTGGTTGTTGGGCGTCGTCCCAATGTTGGATCGGTTGATTAAGTAGCGCGCCCACTTGCTCCGCGAGCTTGGGCAGCACAGGCGTGAGGTAGATGATGATCTGCCGGAATAAGTTGAGCGTGACGGTGCAAACGTCTTGCAGTTCTTGTGCCTTCGACGCGTCTTTGTTCAACGTCCAAGGCTTTTGGGCATCGACATAGGCGTTGGCTTTGTCGGCCAATTCCATGATCGTGCGCATCGCGCGGGCGAAGTCGCAAGCTTCATACGCCTCGGCAATGACTTGTCCCGCCGCAGCCGCGCCGGCGAACAAGCCGCCGTCGTCGGGATAGACTTTGGAGAGCCCCGTCGCTTGCACAAACTTCGCGCTACGACTGGCGAGATTTACGACCTTGCCGACGAGATCGGAATTGACCTTGTTCTCAAACTCCGTAAGGTTGAGATCCAAGTCGTCCAAGCGCGGTCCCAGCTTCGCGGCGTAGTAGTAACGAAGGAACGTTGGATCCAGCCGCGCGAGATAACTGGCCGCTTTGATGAACGTTCCCTTGCTCTTGGACATCTTCTCACCATCGACGGTGAGGAAGCCATGGATGTGAACTTTCGCTGGCAAATTGAAGCCTGCCGACTTGAGCATCCCCGGCCAGAACAACGTATGGAAGTACGTAATATCCTTGCCGATAAAATGATGGATTTCCGTTTGAGGATTTTTCCACCAATCGTCCAGCTTCTCGCCGTGCCGCGCGCACCACTCTTGCGTCGAAGCGATATAGCCGATCGGCGCATCGAACCAGACATACCAATAGTCGCCGGGATGGCCGGGGATCTCAAAGCCGAAGTACGGCCCCGGACGTGAGATATCCCAGTCGCGGAGCGGATCACTCAGGAAGTTGTTCTTTAAGAACGCCGCGATTTCCGGCTGCAAGTGCTCGCCGCATTGCGTCCATTGGTTAAGGAAGTCGTGCAACTGCTCGAGCTCGATGAAGACATGTTTGGCGGTGCGAATCTCTGGTTTGGCGCCGCTGAGCGTGCTGACGGGATCGATCAAGTCCGTGGGGCTGTAGGTCGAATTGCATTTATCGCAACTGTCGCCATATTGATTAGGAGATTGGCACTTGGGACACGTCCCCTTCACAAAGCGATCGGCCAAAAACGAACCGGCCACCGGATCGAACAACTGGGTGACTTCCTTCTCTTTCACCAACCCCGAACCTTGCAACCCTTGCCAGACTTCGTGGCAAAGCGCGCGATTCGCCAGGCTATTCGTGCTGCCATAGTTATCAAACTCAATCTGAAACCCGGCGAAGTCGGCTTGATGCTCCTCGCTGACGCGGGCGATGAATTGTTCTTCTGGCACGCCTGCCTTACGGGCGCTGATCATGATGGCCGTGCCGTGCGTGTCGTCGGCGCAGACATAGACGCAGCGCTGGCCGCGCAGTTTTTGAAAGCGCACCCAGATATCGGTCTGGATGTATTCCACCAGGTGGCCAATGTGGATGGGACCATTGGCGTACGGCAGCGCGCTGGTGACGAGAATCCGGCGTGGTGTCATTGCTAGCGGGGGGAAGAGTGGAGTGGCGAAGTAAGCAGCGATTGTAATGTTTTGCGGCCGGGGAACACACCGGGGCTGGCCGCTGGCACAAAAGATGCTTCTCATCGGCACCAGGTTCGGCGAACTTGAGGGAAACCCAACATTTCCCGCACTTTTTCCCCGACCAGCGGGATTGATCTTGTAAGAATTGCAAAACTGAACCAGATTACTCCCCGCTAAGACGACGCGGCGCTGGCCAAACAAGGATGTTTGGGATCACGGTCGCCGCTTTATGCCACGCACATCGCATCCAAGGAGGGAACGATGGTCGCGCTCCAAACGCTTTGTCTCTTAACTGCGCTCGCCGGTGGTGGCGACGTCATGTTGCTCGAATTCTCGTCGCAGCGCTGCGAACCATGTAAGGCGATGCAGCCGATCATGCAGCGACTGGCCAACGAAGGATGTCCCGTTCGACAGATCGATGTCGAACAAGATCGCGAAATGGCCGCGCGATTCAAAATTCAACATGTCCCTACCTGCGTAATGCTGGTGAATGGACAAGAAGCAGGTCGCCTGGTGGGCCAACGCTCGCACGCGGAGCTATCGCAAATGATGGCCTACGGCGCGCAGCAACTTGCCGCGCAGAATGAACAATTCGTGGTGCGCGGGCAATCGCCTGACGCGCCCAAACGTGGGCTGGGAATACTCAATCGCCTGGGCGCCCTGGGAGGAAGCAAGCCAGCCGATCCTGCGGATGCGCCGGTGGCGATCTCGGGTGGTGCGGCGAGCCCGCCGCCGGAGTTTGGTCGCGATCACGCCTTTAGCCAACGCGAACCGGGGGCGGCGAATGCCGTAGCACAAGAACAACCGCAGATTGCG
>JBGSHH010000999.1:0-1994 GCA_041752355.1 Pirellulaceae bacterium
AGTGCGTCGGCGAACGACGGCAGGTCGCGGCCAGGTTCGCGCAAGGCGCGCGGGCGAAGGGTGGGTTCGGCGTCGAGCGGTTCCATACCTTCAGGCAGCGGCGCGTCCAAGCTCGGCATTGTCTGCGCCAGCAGAAAGTAATTGGTAGCAAGTCCCAGCACAAAGGCGATCCAGCCCCAGTGCGCACTGCGAACCCTCCGGCGGCGCAAGATGCGCGCAGCCAGCGACTTCAGCCCTGGAAGTGCGACGGATGCCAGCAAGGGAATGCTATCAAAAGAAGCTGGTTAAATGACGCAAACTCTAACGCTTGTATCGGTCCTGCGGCCTGAACGAGTAAAAGCGGTCTGAACGATTATTCCAGCCGAAGCAAACGATTAAGCACCCTTGGGTGTTAACGAGCCTCCTCCATACTCGCGCATCTCGCTAAAGCCCCCGTTTTGTTGCAGCGGGTGCAGGTTGTGGCTAGTGTGGAGGGAGAAGTTGGTGCGGTTGTCTGCGAGGTCTGAGAAGAGTTTTCGATTTGAAATGGTTATGAAAGCCGTCGCGCGTAGGTCGATCGATCGCGCTTCGTTGCCCATGCGCCAACGAAGGGGGCGCGCCACGCGCCTTAGGCGACTGGAAACGCTCGAACGACGCGATCTCATGGCCGTTGAGGCGTTCGTCCCGTTGGCTGGCGATTGGAATGGGGATGGGCGCGATTCGCTGGGTCTCTATGACATTCAGACGCATCAGTTCTATTTGCGCGACATCAATGCGCCAGGTTTTCCGCATCGGGTCGTGACGGCGACCGCGGCAACCAATGCTAGCCAACCGATTGTCGGCGACTGGAATGGGGACGGGCACGATACGCCCGGCTGGTTCGATCCGACGACCAAGTCGTTCACATTGCTCGATGGCCAAGGACAGATCGCGGAACAACGTACCTTCCTTGGTTCATTGCCGAGTGACTTCAAAGCGATCGCAGGCGATTTCGATGGCGATGGTCGCGATGACGTAGGACTCTATTTGACCTCATCGCGCGAAGTTGCCTTTCAGCAATTCGGCGTCTGGTCGTCGCAAGCCTTTGATGGCGTTACTGAGGATTCCTTGCAGCCTTTTGTCGCTGACTTGGATGGCGATCGGATTGATGAAGTCGCGTTGTTGAACACCAGCAGCGGCGCGATTCATCGCTTGGGGAAATCCACGCTAGAGACGGAATTGCCAGACAACGCGGCAGCGCTGCACGTCGTTGCTGGCCGATGGAGCGGACGTGGCGGCGACACGCTGGGTTGGTTCCAAGCCGACAACGGCATCTTTACCCCCTGGCAAGTTTGGAATCGTGATCCGCTGGCTGAGTCGCTGTATGCCGTGCCCTCGGTGAATGTGCAATCGCATATCGATCAGTTGATGTCCCAGAGCTGGAACAACCCGCGCGATGCGGTTGATGTAGATAACGATGGCCGCGTGACTGCCATGGATGCGGTGTTGGCCTTGAATGCCATCAACACGTATGGATTACGATCGCTACCTGACTACCACCGCACGACATCCAACACGACGTTCATCGACACCAGTGGCGATGGGTTGTTGTCACCGCTGGACGTGCTATTGGTGATCAACCAACTCAATTCGCCCAGCGATCCGCCCGCCACCCATGGCGAGCCCCAAGCTCCTTCGGCAGCGATGTTTCCGCAGTTATCGGTCAGCGAAGTGGAACAGCTACTCGATCGCGCCGTCGCCGCTTCCGCCTCCAATGACGCCATTATCGCGATTGTCGATCAAGGAGGAAGGATACTCGGTGTGCGCGTCGAGGACGGGGTGCTTGCCAATTTCGCTGGCGATACAGCGGGCCTGGTGTTCGCGATCGATGGCGCAGTGAGCAAAGCTCGCACGGCAGCGTTCTTTTCCAGCAATGGCGCGCCGATCACGAGTCGCACCGTGCGCTTCATCAGTCAATCGACGGTGACCGAGCGCGAAGTGAATTCCAATCCCAATATCGGCGACTTCAGTTCCAC
>JBGSHH010001000.1:0-7656 GCA_041752355.1 Pirellulaceae bacterium
TCATGGTCTTTGCGATATTGTCCATGGCCAACGAGGGATCGAAGCCAAAGGCGTCGCTCACCAAATCGCGAGTGCTCTTAGGGGGCGGCGGGAAACGCACCGCGCCGGTCGCTTTCATGGTCGGCGGCGTGATGTTGGGCAGGCCTATGGCGCTGACCAGCGATTGAAACACTTCATCGCCGCGCAGGCGGGAGGTCGTGAGCTTCGGTAGATTCTCGCCGGGATCCTTGACATTGCCGGATAGCGCGCGCTGATAAGCGGAGGTGTTGACGATGAGCCGATAGACTTCTTTCACGTCGTAGTTGGTGGCGCGGAAATGCTCGGCGACCGCCTCATGCACTTCCGGCATGACTTGACTTCCCAGTTCGCCGATCTCATCGACGGGCTCGCAGAAACCGCGTCCCATCAATCGCGCCCAGGCTCGATTCACGAACGCCTTGGCGAAGAACGGATTTTCCGGCGAGACGATCCAGCGTGCGAGTTCCGCGCGGCGCGTCATGTCGCTGGCGCCAAGTTCCAGCTTCACCATGTCGAAGGCTTGCGGCGCGAGCTGCTCCTTTTTGCCAGGGAGCGTGTGTTCGCCGGCCGCCTTGGCGACGACTTCGATGCCGTTGGAATCGTTCTGCGCGACTTTCGCTTGGGAACGCACGAAGAATGCCGCGAACTGGTGGAATGTCACCTGTGGCATATCGATGAATTTATGATCGTGACATTCCGCGCATTGGATTTGCGTGCCCAGAAAGACGCGCGTCGTCTCGGAAGCGAGTCGCGATCGATCCGCCTGATGAAAGCCGACAAAAGTCGCCTCGGGGTGATCGCCGACTTTGCCTTGCGCGGTGAGGATCCGATAGGTTGTTTCGTCCCAGCCTTGACCTTGATTGATGGTTTCGGCCAGCCAGGCTTTGAACGGCTTGTAATTCAAAAAGGTGAGTTCGGGTTCTGGCACACGGAAGCTGACGACGTCGCTCCAATAGTTCGCCCAGTTCGCGCCAAACTCCGGCGACCCGAGCAAGAGTTCGACCAGATCGCCGCGCTTGTTGGCCGATTGGTCCGCCAGGAAGGCTTGCAATTCGTCGCGCGTCGGATTGCGTCCGATCAGATCGAGACTGACGCGACGCAGGAATTGTTCGTCATCGACGAGCCTGGCATCGGCCAGTTCTGCGGCACTCGTCTTGAGCAAGGCATCGAGTTGACCAGAGGTGAGCACGCGCGGAGGCTTGGCGGGGGCCGCGCGCACAAACGGCGGTGCAGGTTCGACGGGTTCAGGCTTGACGACCGGCTTGGGATCTTTCGCGGCGGCAGGTTTGGTGAGTGGCTTTTTGCCGGCGGCGGCGAATTGCTCGGGGGTCAACAAGGCGATGGCATCAATAATGACCACACCTTGGGCATCGCGCGTCGAGATGACGACCTGCGTCTGGCCGGCGGCGAAATCAAACTTACCTAGCGGATGCATGCCGTGAGCGCCTTGGGGAGGCACTCGCTGATCAACACGAATCGTTTGCTCGCCCTCTTTGGTCGTGAAGGTGATGGGCGCGTTCTGCGAGCGATTGTTGCCCGAAGTGAATGCGACCAGGAGGTGATAGGGGCCAGCACTGGGAACGGTGAGCTTGAAAGTGGCGGTGTGTAGCTCTGGACCGCTGGCGTGTTGATAGCCTGCGCCGTAAAAGCCCTGCACCGAAGTGGAAGGCTTCCAGGTGCCCGTGAGTTCGGCCTGGGAATCATCGACGATGATGCCTGCCGCAGTGGGCGTTTGGGCCCATAGCGGCTGGACGCCAAGGCCACCGATCGCTAGCAGACTCGCCAGCAGCGTTTTCGCAATCCCATTCACGCGCGGTTCTCCTGGTTTCGATTGCGCTGCAAGTCGTTGAGCGGTAAGCCCCTCAATGTATCGAACCACCGCCGATTTCGCAAATTTCGCCCGATTATTCTTGACCGCCTAGCCTAACGCTAGACAGTCGCCCCGCAGGTGGTCATTCTGATAGATGTGCCAGGTTGCTCGATTATTCGGCCCATTTGTCAGGGAGCCTCCCCATGCGATCCAAAAACTCACTTCATTGGGTGCTAGCGGGGCTGGTCGTGATCGCAGTAACTGGTTGTGGAGCCATTACTTCTGATCCGCCGGCCAAAATAGAGGAAGCCGCCAGGCAGGCGTTGGAAAAGGCGGCGAGAACGGGATATCAAAGCGGCACGACCCCCCGCATCGAGCCGGTGGTCCCAGGCATCATGGCGACGAGTCCGCGTATTCGGCCCCACGACGAGTTCTCGCTGGATGAGACAGCGGCGGATGCGCTCGCGCGCATTGGACCAGCGGCCGTGCCGCAAGTGATGCTCATGTTGCAGGATTCCGATCCCGTACTCCGCACGCGCGCCGCCAAGATTCTCGCCCGCATCGGTCCCGAAGCACAGCCCTCCGTGCCGATGCTCGTCGCCATGCTCAACGATGGGGACGAAGAGGTTCGCAAATCGGCCGCGCATGCTTTGGGGCAAATCGGCCCCGCCGCCGCCGAAGCCGTGTCAGCGCTGGTGCGCGCCGCCGCGGAAGCGAATTAAACGGTGAAAGGCGAATCCTTTCACCGACGAGAATCCGCTACTATAACGGCTGTTCCTCGCTTTACCTCTCTGTGGTTTCTTCTGGAGTCTCGCACCCATGCGTGTCCGCAATCTGATGACGGGAATGCTCTCACTTGCGCTGACGTTACTAGCGTCACTGAGTTTCGCCCAAACAACGTCCGCCGTAACGCCAGGCGCTCGCATCGCCATCGTGGGCGATTCGATCACCGAACAAAAACTCTACAGCAAACAGATGGAAGCCTATCTGCTCGCTTGTACGGGCGTGCCGGAGGTGAAGGTCTTTCAATTTGGTTGGGGGGGTGAAACGGCAGGCGGATTTGCCAATCGCGCGGAGAACGACCTCGCCGCGTTCAAGCCAACTGTCGTCACACTCTGCTATGGCATGAACGATGGTGGTTATCAACCGTGGCGCAAGGAAATCGGCGATGGCTATACAGGCGCCATGCGCAGCGTACTCGCGAAGCTCGCAGAGGCAGGCGTGAAGACCGTGGTGATTGGTTCGCCGGGGGCGGTCGATCAAAACTTCTTTCGCCCTGGCCAGATGATGGGGGATCGCGCGTCGCACGTCGCGTACAACGATAACCTCGCCCACTTGCGCGACATCGATAAAGCACTCGCGGAAGAAACCAAACAACGATTCGCCGATGTGCATCAAGCGATGTTCGTTACCATGGAAAAAACGCAAGCCGCGCTCGGCAAAGAATACGATGTTTGCGGGCGTGACGGTTTTCATCCCAATCCCAACGGCCATCTCATCATGGCCTATGCCTTCTTGAAAGGCCTGGGTGTCGATGGGCAAATCGGCGAGATCGTCGTCGATCTGCAAGGCAAGCCGAGCGCTTCCGCGGGACACAAAGTCGTCGGCGGCGTTGCTGGCAAAGTGGAACTCGAAAGCACACGTTGGCCGTTCTGTTTCGATGGCGACGCCAAGAGTTCCAATGGCACGCGCAGCATCACGCCATTTCTCCCCTTTAATGACGAACTCAATCGTCTGACGCTGAAGGTGAAGGGACTCGACGCCGACAAGGCCAAAGTCACCTGGGGCGATCAAAGCAAAGAGTTCAGCAAGGAGCAACTGACCGCGGGCATCAATCTGGCAGCGGAATTCTCCGCCACGCCATTTGATCCTGCATTTCAAAAGCTGGTCGGCGCGATCGGCAACAAGCAGAACTTCGAAACCTACATGATCAAGCAGGTGATCACCAACTTCCGCTCGTTCCCCAATGAACTCAAGGAAGACGCCGAATTGCAACAAGCGCTCGCCGTGGTCCGCAGTCGCCTGATGGCTCGCCAGGAAAAGCTCGATAGCGAAGTTCGCCAAACGCTGGTCCCCGTTCAACACACGATTGTGGTGGAAGCGGTGAAGTAGGCGGCAGAGCCGAAACGCGTGGTGCCTGCGAGGCTGCGCGACATCGCGCCAGACAGAGGCGTGGTCGCTAGTTCACGACCACGCCCGGGCAGGCTCGGCACGCCTGGCAGGATGGCAGGGCGACGTGTGCGCCAAGATGGTCGAGCGAACAACAGCTACGTGACGACGCGCAAGCGCTCGCGTTCCAATCGTTCCATGATAAAGCCGAGTGCCTTGTCGGCCATGCGACCGTAGTACTCAAAGCTGTGGCCGCCGCCGGTCGTAACCAGATCGTGCTCGTGCGGCACGCCGAGTGACCAGAGCTTCATCCGCAAGCGATCCGCCGCGGTATGCCAGCGGTAGTCTTCCGGATCGCAACAAAAAAACTGATGCCGCGGCCAATTCAACGGATGGATATGTAACAGCGCCGTGTCTTGCCGCGCCGCCTCGCGATCGGGATACATCTGGCGAATCGTCTCGTCCCCTTCGTCGAAACGCAAATGATAGTCCACGGCGGGGCTAATGGCTGCCGCGATGGGAAACTTATCGGGATATTTATATGCCAGGCGCAGCGCCCCTTGCCCGCCCATGCTCGTGCCCAGCAAGGCGATTTGCGGCGGCTTCGCCTGATAGGTTACCTCGATAAAAGGCAACACTTTTTCGAGCACATAGCGCTCGGCCGTGATGCTGGGATCAAAATCGTGACAGATTTTGTCGGTCCACCATGAGCGCTGCGTCACGGGGCAAACCACTGGCAGTCCATGCCGCTCGAACTGGTCGATAAACGCCGGTTTGTCGTGCAGGCGGTTCAAATGCACGCCATGCAGATAAATCAGCACGAAACCATGCGGATTGCGCTGGGCCGGTTCGAACAAGTAACAAGGATGACCAGAAAGGGAGGTTTCAGACCACATGCGGAATAGTGGGGAGTGGAAAGTGGATAGCCGGGATTGTATCGTCCCGCATTATAAGGGGATGTGTCGTCATGCGTAGGGCTACCGAGCGAGGGCCTTGGCTTTTAGAATGGCGGCACGCGTATTCGCAGGATGGATCTCCAGATCCGTCCATGCGTCAAACCGAAACGATCGCCGACGGGTCGGTTCAGGAGAACCAACCTAGGGAAATATCCGACTGTGAAAATCCTGCTCAGCGAAACTCAGGTCCGCGAAGGGGTCGCCCGCATGGCGCGGGAGATCACGAGCGCCTATGGCGACAAGCCGCTGACCATCGTGGCGGTGATGACCGGCAGCGTGGTGCTACTGGCCGACTTGATTCGCCAATTGTCGTTGCCGCTACGCGTCGGTGTGCTGCAAGCCAGTAGCTACAAAGGCAACACCACGCGCGGCAGTCTCACGATCAACGCTGAAATGATGCCGGATGTGGCTGGACGCGATGTGTTGCTGATCGATGATATTTTCGACACCGGACATACGCTGGCGCAAGTCGCCGAGCGCGTGCGAGGGCTGGGGCCGACCTCCGTTCGTTCGAGCGTGTTGTTGCGCAAAGCAGGACGACAGGAAGTCGCGCTGGTGCCGGACTTTGTGGCCTTTGAGATTCCCGATGAGTTCGTGGTGGGCTACGGTTTGGACTATCGCGATACCTATCGCAACTTGCCGTACATCGCGGCACTGGACAACGACGACATTGCGAATACGCTGCCATGAGCCAACTCCGCATCGCTTTGGTGACCCGGCGGTTCTGGCCGCAGGTCGGTGGAGCCGAAATGGCGATGGCCAATCTCGCCACCGAGTTCAAGCGTCAAGGGCATGAAACGATCGTGCTTTCGGCACAATGGGAAAGCAGCTGGCCGACGGAGTTGGTGCATCGCGAAGTGCCCGTCGTGCGATTACCGCAGCCAACGATTCGCGGCTGGGGAACGATTCGCTACATGCATGCGCTCTCGCGCTGGCTGCGAAAGCATCGTCAGGAGTGGGATGCCGTGTTGGTCTCGATGCTCAAACACGATGCCTATGCTGCCGTGACGACGCTTGCCAAATCGCGGGTGCCGGTGATCATTCGGGCCGAAGGGGCCGGCGCGACTGGGGATTGTGCCTGGCAACGCACAGCGCGCTTTGGGGGACGGATTCACAGCGCCTGCCTGGCGGCCGATGCTTTAATCGCCCCCAGCACCGCCATTCAAAACGAATTGATCGAAGCAGGCTATTCACCCACGCGCATCAGCGTCATTCCCAATGGCGTCGCGCTGGCGCCGCCGCGCGATTTGACGTTACAAGCGCCGGCACGCAGCGCGATCGCCGACGCCAACATGTCGCTCGAAATGGTCGCCGATGCGCCGCTGGTGATTTATACCGGTCGGCTGCATGAGCAAAAGGGACTCGACGATTTGGTGCGTGCGTGGAGTAAGTTCGCGAAGCGAGAACCCAATGGACGACTGTGGATGATAGGCGAAGGGCCACATCGTGAGCCACTCTACGACCATATTGTCGAACGCGGCTTGCACCATCAAGTCTTCTTGCCGGGGGCGTTCGATGACGTGACCGATTTGTTGGAAGCGGCCGATTTGTTCGTGCTGCCATCGTATGAAGAAGGGATGTCGCTCGCCTTGCTGGAAGCAATGGCGGCGGGCGTGCCGGTGATCGCCACCGATATCGCTGGCAATCGACAGCTCATCACGCACGAGGAGCATGGTTTGTTGGTGCCGACGCACGATCCGGCGGACATTCATGCGGCGATGGTCCGCTTGCTGGACGATCCCGCGCTGGCCCATCGCCTGGCGGAGAACGCCCGCTGGCGTGTGCAGCAGGAGTTCTCCCTGGCCCAGATGGCGCGGCGCCATCTAGGGGTGATCAAAGAAGTGATCGCCCAACGCCACTGATACTTACGGCAAACGAGCCGTATTCACTTTCGGCAGAGGACCAGTCAGCGACTTCATGTACTCGACGAGATCCTTCTTGTCTTGCGCGGTGAGGTCAAGTTTCTTTACCTTGTCGCTGAGATACGGATTGGGATGCCCACCCTTGGCATACCACTCGACGACTTCTTCCAACGTCTTCTGACTACCATCGTGCATATATGGCCCTGTCACAGCGACATTGCGAATCGTCGGCGTCTTGAACGCTCCTTTATCTTTCTCATCTTTGGTGACGACATAGCGGCCCAAATCAGGCTCCTTCTTGTCCATACCAACGCCCAGATTGTGATACTTTTCATCGGTGAAATTGGCACCGACATGGCAGGCGGTGCAGTTCGTCTTTTCGCTGAAGAACAGTACACGACCGCGCTTCGCCGCTTCGTTCATCGGATGGGCATCGGAGGCTTTCTTGAGCGTCATATACTGCTTGAATGAATCGGGATCGTCTTCCTCGAAGGCTTTGAGATCTTCGATTTCGTCCTGAAACGCCTTGGAGAACGTCAACAGCGGTTCGTAGTAATCGGCAGGCGACGTATCCGTTACGAGCACGCGCTCAAACGAGGCAATCGCCTTGGCAACGGTGTCAATGTTCAAGCCTTCTTTGGGAAAGATCTTCGCGAACTGCACTTGATAGCCAGGGATTTTCTTCAGGTCGGACATGCAAGCATCGTGCGTATGCGACATTTCAATTGGATTGGCGATGGGGCCCTTGGCTTGCTCTTCGAGTGTGGCGGCGCGGCCATCCCAGAATTGCAAATCGCTCAAAATGCGATTGTAAGCGATCGGCGAATTGCGCCCGCCGAGTTGAGCCCGCACGCCGACGCCAAACTGCGTGTCCTTGCCGTAGCCGAACTCCGGATCATGG
>JBGSHH010001001.1:0-7091 GCA_041752355.1 Pirellulaceae bacterium
CGTGGAACGAGTGCCTCCCTACAAATCGATTCACTGGAAGGATGCCGCAGATTACTTTGATTTGTCCGTGATTGATCCTCGCCACCTTCAGTTACGTGACGACGATTCTTTCACACCAATCTACTACCTCAGTTGGTTTAGGAACTTCAACGAGTTTCGTGTGAGTAGCGAAGAATTTTTGGAACATTGGAAAGAGACGATTCGCCGTGAGCTTCCACAATCCCCTTGGTTACTGAACGCGAACTTTTACTTCATGTCACTTTGGTTTAGGGCTAAGTATCGCCTCACTAACGAAAACAAGCGCAATCCCATCCAAGCAGCAACAAAGGACGACCGCGCGCTCATCCTTTTATTAGAGAATCCAGCACTGACCGACGAAGAGATTGCGGCCATGACGAAGACAACTCTCAAAACAATGAAAGGCTGGGTTTGTTACCAGTTCGCCCGTCGAGAGATGCGTCGCTTCGCCCAACAGAATCGCAACGATTCGTAGTCGCAACCCACCATTACCTCATAACACTTGCCAAGCAAAAGGTGGGTCGAGACCCACCCTCCAACAATCGATACGAAGAGAAAGACATCATGGCTGCTACTGCTGACTTTGGTTTAATCGGCCTCGCCGTGATGGGCGAGAATCTGGCCCGCAACGTGGAGAGCCGGGGCTACACCGTCGCCGTGTTCAATCGCACCGTCGAGAAGGTCGATCACTTCCTCGAGGGACCAGCCAAGGGTGGCAAGTTTGTTGGCTGCCACTCGCTCGAAGAACTCGTGCAGGCCGTAAAGACCCCGCGCAAAATCATGATGATGGTCAAAGCGGGTCAAGCGGTGGATGACCTCATGGAGCAACTCATTCCGCTCATGTCGCCTGGCGATGTGCTGATCGATGGCGGCAACGAGTTCTACGCCAACACCGAGCGCCGCACGGCCTATGTCGAAAGCAAAGGCTTGCTCTACATCGGCACCGGTGTCTCTGGTGGTGAAGAGGGCGCGCTCAAAGGCCCCAGCATGATGCCGGGCGGTAGCGAAAAAGCCTGGCCACTCGTGAAGCCGATCTTTCAAGCGATCGCCGCCAAGGTCGGTCCCAACAATGATATCCCTTGCTGCGAATGGGTTGGCCCGCGCGGTGCTGGTCACTATGTGAAGATGGTGCACAACGGCATCGAATACGGCGATATGCAGCTCATCTGCGAAGCGTATTTGATGCTCAAGGAAGCGATCGGCCTCTCGAATGACGAACTGTACGATGTCTTCGATGAATGGAATCGTGGTGAGTTGCAGAGCTACTTGATCGAAATCTCGCGCGATATCTTCAGTGCGAAAGACGACCAAGGTGGCGACGCTTATCTTGTTGACAAGATTCTCGACGTCGCGGGTGCCAAGGGAACTGGCAAGTGGATGAGCCAACTGGCGCTCGACCTGGGCGTGCCGAGCACCATGGTGACGGAAGCAGTCTATGCTCGGGCTTTGTCCGCACTCAAGTCCGAACGCGTGAATGCCTCCAAGGTGCTGAAGGGACCGAGTGTCGCTTCCTCGGGCGTGAAGATCGGCGATAAGAAGGCGTTCATTGAAGCGGTGCGGCACGCCTTATATGCTTCTAAGATTTGCAGCTATGCCCAAGGCTTTGTGCAGTTGCAAGCCGCCGCCAAGGAACACAACTGGCCGCTGAACTACGGCGATTGTGCCATGTTGTGGCGCGGTGGTTGCATCATTCGCGCGAAGTTTTTGGACCGCATCAAAGAAGCCTTCGATGGCAATCCGAAGCTCGAAAACTTGCTGCTGCATCCGTTCTTCACCGAAGCGACCGCCACCGCGCAAGAAGCCTGGCGGCATGTGGTGGTGACCGCCGCCCAAATGGGTTTGCCGGTCATCGAGTTCAGCAACGCCTTGGCGTATTACGACAGCTATCGTCGCGAACGCTTGCCAGCGAACTTGCTGCAAGCGCAGCGCGACTACTTCGGCGCGCATACGTATCAACGTGTCGATAAGCCGCTGGAGCAGAAGTTCCACAGCGAATGGCTGGACTTGCGGAAGCCACCGAAGGATTAGTCTTTGTCTTGCTACCCTCGCCCCGCCGCGGGGAGAGGGACTGGGAGTGAGTGGCCTGCATCTTTTGAGACGCAAAATGAAACACAGCTGCGCCAGGTCGCCTGTGGCCATCGAGTTCGCCAGGATGCCGCGCGCAACCTCCAACGAATTTGCCGCCACACTTTGGCATTTGGTTCGCAACCGACAAATCTGCCACCAGAAGTTTCGTCGCGAATATCCGATTCCTCCCTACACAGCCGACTTTTGCTGCGTGAAGTTAAAGCTCATCCTCGAGGTCGATTGAGAGGAGCATTTCACCGAGGCTGGGCAAGAGCGGGACCGGGTGCGCGATGAATTCCTCAACCGCGAAGGTTATCAGGTTGAGCGTATCGCCGGGTTTGATGTGCTTCGCGAAGGGGAATCGGTTTTGAAGTGAATTGAAGCAGTTGTGAGGGAGCGGATAGCGAATCCAAGCTCTTGTGCAGAACAAAGCCCCTCACCCCCGGCCCCTCTCCCCGCGGCGGGGCGAGGGGAGAAAAGCAAATAGGAAATCACTCCATGTCATCTGCAGATTATTTGCAAAACTTGTTCGGACTCGATGGTCAAATCGCCATCGTCATCGGCGCGACAGGCGTCCTCGGTGGTGCCTTGGCCGATGGCATTGCGCAGGCGGGCGCGCATGTGATTGTGGCGGGGCGGAGTGAAGAGCGCGGTAAGGCACGTATCGCGGCGATTGAAAAGCTCGGCGGATCGGCGGAGTTCATGGCCGTGGAAGCGAGCAATCGCGCATCGCTGCAAGAGCTACTCGCTGCCTCACTGGCTAAGCATGGCAAGGTCGACATGCTGGTGAACTGCGCCGGCGTGAATTCAGCGACACCGTACGAGCAAATCACCGATGAGGATTGGCACCGCGTCCTGGATACCAACCTCACCGCCACGCACATCGCCTGTCAGTTGTTCGCTCCGCAAATGGCGCAACAGGAACACGGCGGCGCGATCTTGAATATCGGCAGCGTGTCGGCCCACTTGCCGCTCTCGCGGGTGTTTGCCTATTCGGCTTCCAAAGCGGCGGTGGTGAATCTGTCGCAAAATGTTGCCCGCGAATATGCGACGAAAAAAGTGCGCGTCAACGTGCTTTGCCCCGGATTTTTCCCCGCCGAGCAGAATCGCAAGATTCTGGATCCGGCGCGTGTCGAGAACATCATGCGGGGCACGCCGATGAATCGCTTCGGCGAACCGGAAGAACTCATTGGCGCGGCCCTCTTGCTCCTCTCTCGCAAGGCCGGCAGCTTTATTACCGGGGCGGATTACTACGTCGACGGCGGCTTCACAGGCATGCGGTTTTAGTACGTGGGGTAGGCGTCCGGCCTGCCGTCTTGTAAGAATGACATGGCGTTCGCAAGCCAGACGCCACGATCAAAGCGTGGTGCGGCTCGCGGACTCGCCACACCCTACAACCAGCGCGAGTCACTATGGCCAACAGCATCATCATCTTCGGCGCTTCTGGCGACCTCACCAGCCGCAAGCTCATTCCCGCGCTTTACCGCTTGCATCAAAAGAATCGCCTGCCGAAAGATAACCGCATCGTCGGCTTCTCGCGCAGTCCGTTCTCGCACGAACAGTGGCGCACTGATCTGGCCGCCACGACCAAAGAATTTGCTGGCAAAGATTTCACGCAGGAATCGTGGGATAAATTCGCCGCCAACATCTACTACCATCAAGGCGATATCGATAACGGCGAGCACTTCGCCTCGCTGCATACTTTTCTTGGCACGATCGAAAGCCCCGGCAAGAACGATCGGCTGTATTATCTGTCCACAAGCCCAAAGCTGTATGAACAAGCCATTCAGCAACTCGGCGCGGCAGGCATGGCGACGGAAGAGAATGGCGCGCGGCGCGTGGTGATTGAAAAGCCCTTCGGCACGGATCTGAAATCCGCCCAGCGCCTGAACGTGTCCGTTCATCAATCGTTTCAAGAGCATCAGATCTATCGCATCGATCACTATCTCGGCAAGGAAACCGTGCAGAACATGTTGGTGCTGCGGTTTGCCAATAGCATCTTCGAGCCGATCTGGAATCGCAATTACATCGACCACGTGCAGATCACCGTGGCGGAAGAAGTCGTCGTCGGGCATCGCGGCGGCTATTACGACACCTCCGGCGTGTTACGCGACATGTTCCAAAATCACTTGCTGCAACTGGCGATGATCACGGCGATGGAGTCTCCTTCGCGCTATACCGCCGAGCAAGTCCGCGATGAGAAGGTGAAAGTCTTGCGCGCGATTCGTCCTCTCACCGGCGCCGATTTCGCCCGCGATACGATGCGCGGTCAGTACGAAGGCTATCGCCAAGAAGAAGGCGTGCCAGCGGATAGCACCACCGCGACATTTGCCGTGCTCAAGTTGCACGTCGATAACTGGCGTTGGCAAGGTGTGCCGTTCTATTTGCGCTCCGGCAAAGCAATGAGCTGTCGTTCCACGCAAATCGTCATTCAGTTTCGCGAACCGCCTCACATGCTGTTCAACGACAATCGTCGCGCACAAATGGAAGCGAACAAGCTCGTAGTGCAGATTCAGCCTGCGGAAGGTATTCAACTGCACATGCAGACGAAGGTCCCCGATGCTGGTATGAAGTTGCGGATGACCGATCACGATTTCAGCTTCAGTCGCGAGTTTCGCGGCGAGATGCCTGATTCCTACCAACGCTTGCTCTTGGACGCCATGATCGGCGACGCGAGTTTGTTTGCCCGCAGCGACGAAGTCGAACTCGCCTGGGGCATCATCGACCCGATTCTCGCCGCCTGGCAAAGCCCCGCCGCGCCGGAACTGGAAATCTATCCGACCGGGCTGTGGGGTCCCGAAGCCGCCACCGCCTGGATGGCCGAACAAGGGCGTGAGTGGTTTGATGTTTGCCCGGTGTTGCACTAAGAAATGCTTGCGTCGTTCGAAATCACACGTTATTATACCCCCCGATCTGACCGGTTATTCACTTCGAGGGAATTATGGCATTTGCACGTGTCAGTCAGGCGGCGGTTCAAGCGGGGCGCATGCCGCGCGTTTGTATGTGCTGTGGCAAGCAGGCCGAGCAACTGGTCAATCATCAATTCTATTACGACCCGGTCTCGCTGATGATCTTGGGGCTGATGCTGCCGAAGCTCAGTCGCTACCTGTCAGGCTACAGTTCCGTCGCGATGATGACGCCGCTCTGCGGTAGTCATAAGAATCGCTTCAGCCTGATGAGCTATTTGGGCTATGCGATCCTGGGGGTCGCGATTCTCTTCGTGCCGTTGATGATCTACTTCACCTACACCAAGCAGGCCAGTTTGCAAGGTTGGATGGCGGTCCTACTCATTCCCATCATCTTGCTGTTGCTGGCCGCCATGCTCGCGCTGCGTTTGATGTCGCCGCGGTTGGTCGAAGTGCGCGGAGACTCTTATGGCTTCACAAGTGTCGCACCGGAATTCGCGGCGGCGTTTGGTGGCGCAGCCGCTCCGACTGGCGGCTTCAAGGTGCGCGAACTGTTGATCGCGGGAGGTGCTGTGGGTGGTTGCGCCGCGCTGCTGCTGTCGATTGGCGTCGTCATGAGTATGTGGCAGAAGGGTCAGGACGATAAGTTCTTCGCCGATGCCAAGGCCAATGCCGATGCCAATCGCAATCAATTCATGGAAGAGAACCGCCAGCGCGACGAAGCCTTGCGCAATGGAACATTTGTGAATGATGCGGAAAAGATTAGCAAGATGACGCCTGCTGAGCGTGACGCCTATTTCCGCTCCAAGTCGCAAGGTCGGTCCCCGACCAATCCCGTTGTTCCACCGCCAGCGAACACGACGCCGGAAGTGAAGCCTCCTGTCGTGCCGCCAGTAGTCGTGCCGCCCGTGGTGGTTGCGCCGCCCGTTGACACCACGAATGTGGTTGAACCGTCGGTGGTTCCGCCACCCGTGGAACCGATGCCAATTGCCTCCAAAGCGGTTCGCGGGCAGCCGCGCAAGCAAATAGCGGCCGAATCAGCAGGTGGCGATGCGTATAATCCGCCAACGATGTGCGTGCTATTGCCTTCGCAAACGCGTTTGCCAGTTGGTGAGGAGGTGTGGGCGCTGTGGGGCGCGTTCTGGTATCCCGCCGTCGTCGTGGAGACCACCAACGAAGGGGTCAAGATTCACTACAACGACTATGCCGATACCTTTGACGAAGTGAAGTCTTGGAACGAGATCGCAGTCGATAGGGAAATCCTGGCGGAAGCTACTCGTCCCCTCACTCCCACCAATCCACCGCAGCCCATGGTTGCGGAATCGCGACAATGGGCCGATAAGACTGGTCAATTCAAGATTGAGGGACGCTTCGTCAAGCTTGAGGAAGGCAAAGTGACGATACTCAAAGCGGATGGTAAAGAAATTGCCGTCCCGCTGGAGAGATTGAGCGTGCCCGATCAAGAATATGTTTCGAGCCGTTAGCTAGGGCGCGGAGACTTTTGCCAAATCGATCTCGATTGTCGTGTTCTCGCTGATGTCGCGGATGATCGGCGAGTTCTTCTCGTCGAACATGCCGCCGAGTTTGTCAGTTTGTGGATAGGGATCCCACTGTCGCACGGCGATGCGATACTTGCCGGGCTTGATGCCGCGCCCATCCTTGCCGAGGAGGGTGAACTTGCCGGCGGCATCGACCTTAGCGCTCTCCCATTCTTCCGCCTGCGTGCCGTCGGGCTTTTGCAAATAGAACAGCACCTGCACCATGCCGACACCGATATCGGCTCCCGCGACTTGCAATGGATCGCCATTATCCGTAATGGTGCCGCTGACACTGTATGTCTTCTCGACCGGCGCACCGCCGCAGCCCATCAACATTGACATCAGGAACAAACAAAGCAGTTGAGTTTTACGCGGCATGAAATCAGCCAATCGAAAGCAAAATAGTAAGGCGTGTTGAGCGAAGGACGCAACTTAGGGAAGTTGCACGACCTGGCCATCTTTCTTGTCGCCCAAGCGTTGAAAAGTGGCAAGGTCAATTTGATAGGTGATCGTGCGGACCGAACCATCGCAGAGCGCAAAGGTCACGCCCCCTGAGTGCGAC
>JBGSHH010001002.1:0-7011 GCA_041752355.1 Pirellulaceae bacterium
GAGAGGACGAGTTTGCATGGGAGAGCCTATATGTCGTACACCAATCCGAAGCGTGAGCGAGGATTTTTTCGCATGATGGATCTCCTGATCCATCCCACGCAAGACCGCCACCCTAACACTTTGGGTTTGGCGTGGAAGGAATTACAGTAGCGCAGTTGTTTCGGCGAAGCCATACATCAAGTTGAAGTTCTGCACCGCAGCGCCGCTGGCACCTTTGATCAGATTGTCGATGCAACTAATCAGCACCAACTTGCCGCGCACGAGCCGCGCTGTGATATCGCAAAAATTGGTGCCACTGACATCTTTGCTTGCGGGCAGATGATCGACGATCCGCACAAACGGCTCCCCTTGATAGAAATCTCGCAGCACAGGGAGCAGTTCGTCTTCTTTTAGGTCACGCGTCGGCTGAGCATAGATCGTCGAGAGAATGCCACGATCCATGGGAGTTAGATGCGGCGTGAAGATTACGTTGACTGCCTTTCCTGTGGCGCGGCCGAGAATCTGCTCGATCTCTGGTGTGTGACGATGCCGACCGACGCTGTAAGCCGAGATACTTTCATTACATTCTGGATAAAGCGTGGTAAGCTTGGGAGAACGGCCAGCGCCGCTTACGCCGGACTTGGAATCGATAATCAGTGTTTGCGGATCGACCAACCCCGCCTTGATAAACGGCGCGAGGGCCAATATGGCGGTAGTGGGATAGCAGCCAGGATTGGCAATCAATTGTGCGGCGGGGATTTGCTCGCCGAACAATTCAGGCAGGCCATAAACCACGTTGCCGAGGCGTTCGCCATCGGGGTGCTTTTCCCCATACCAGGTGCTGAACGTTTCGGCGTCATCGAGCCGGTAGTCGGCACTGAAATCGATCACTTTCGCGCCGGCGGCCAATAGCTGTGGCATGACCGAAGCAGAAGCGCAATGGGGCAGACAGCTAAAAATGCACTGCGCACGGGAGGCGACCGCCACGGCACCGAGATCTTCCAATCGCAAGTCCAGCCTGCCGACCAGCGAAGGATGCACCGAGCCAATGTGCGGGCTCCCTTCCTGTCGACTCGTGGCGGCGACAATCTCCACTTCCGGATGCCGCAACAACAGCTTAATTAGTTCCAGGGCGGTATAGCCTGTCGCCCCGAGAATGCCAACGCGAATCATGATCGGCTCCACCTAGCATCGAATGAGAAACGAAGCTGACAATATAAACGCCCTTGGCGATTCAAAGTAGGTGCCGATGGCTACACCAGCAGGGCCGCGACTTCGCTCAAGATGAGCGCCGAAGCACCCCAAATGCGATGACCAGCATAGCTCCAGCAGGGAGCGCGAAAACGCAGTGCGTGCCGCTCGATCCACATTTCACCGCAATGCCCGGGATCATTCAAAACATCCAGTGGCAATTCAATGACTTCTTCCACTTCGCCAGGGCTAGGCTGAAACTCCGGTCGCACCTGTGCAATGGCGAGACAGGGAACGACGTAAAAGTTGCTCACAAAGATATAGAGCGGCGTGAGTTGTCCCAGCGATTCAAACTCCGCTAGCTTCACGCCTAGCTCTTCTTCCAACTCGCGCCAGGCGGCTTGTTCCACGGTCTCGCCAGACTCTAGCGATCCCCCAGGCAAGCTCACTTGCCCGCCATGCTCATTGAGATAGGCCGGTCGCAGTGTCAGCGCCACATGCCAGGCTTCATGATGTGGATAAAGCAGCACCGCTACCGCGGCGCGCCGCGCGCTCGCAGGTGGTGGCACGAAATGCCGCCCGTAGGCCATCTGCGGCGACCACGCGCGCATCGCCGCTGCGCCAGGCAAGCGTTGCCCCAGTCGAGCGGCGAGTAGATGCGGCAGATCAATCATAAGGGTGGGATCTTGTACACAGCATAGGAAGCATTCGACTCGTCGCGAGTAGGATAGACTTGCTGGAGTTGCGTGGGGCGGGATCGCTTGTGCGTTTCAAAGATGACATACCGCGCACCGTACTGGTTCGCCAAGGCGATAAGCTGCTCGTCCGTCAACACAGCATAACCGAATTCGCTCACAGGTGGCACAAACACGGTGCTGAGCCGTTCGCGCCACTGGACGATGCCGCGGGCATCTTGCGGAATGTCTTTGACGGCGACCACCTCCGCTCGGGAGGCATACCATTTGAATGTTTGATGAGCGCGCGGTGTGAGGAAAATGGCGTCGGTTGGCGTGTTCTGCTCAATCCACCGACAAGCATTTTGCCAGTCAATCGAATCGGCCTCCGCGTCCGCCCATGAGGTGGTTTGACGCTGCTGCTGCCAAGCCTGCACCGCCGCGCCAGGCAGAAAGTGTTGCTGCCGGTCGATGTTCCACATCGCGATCGGCGCCACCACGAACAAACATGCACCCATAACTCCTGCTAGCGCCGCGCGCGGTTGACTCGCGGAAAGTCGGTGCAGCACCAGCGGAATCAACAACGCCACACCACAGGGCACCATCGCGTCACTCAAACGATACCAGTAGAAGCGCAACAAACTGGCCGCGATGTCGGGGTAGTACAGCGTGCATTGATCGATCATTACACCCACCACGGCAATCGCAACGGCGCCATAGACATACCCCGCCAGGCGTTGTACACCCGGCGCATCGCCGAACACCTGGAGATACCGAGCCATGCCGATGAAGCAACCGATTAGTGCGACATGTCGCGCGATGAGCAGATGATCGAACTGGTTAACTACCAGATGATGGGGCAGACGCTCAAAGACATAGATTAGATTTGCTTCGCGCGTGATCGCCGGATCGACTCCCCAGTTCAGCAATAGTACCGGCAGTAAGCCCAGCAAGGACAGCGCGAAGCCCGCCCCCAATGCTGGCAGCATCGCTAGCAAACTTGGTCGTTCACGTCCCGCCCACAACCACGCCACGCCGGCTGCGACGACCGACCAGCCCCCCACTAGCACATGTAGCGCCGCAGCGCCGCCAAACAGCATCCACACCACCGACCACCTTCCCCGCACCAACTGTTCCAGCCCCAAGAATACCAGCACAAACGCGAAGCCTTTGGCTTCTACTCCGCCAATGATCCATTCCCCCGCCGCATGGCCGATGGTCGAGAGAACGATCATTAATCCCCCCGAGAGAATCGCAGCGTAGCGGATCGGGGTGATGGCGAAACTCAAGCGCTGCCATGACCAAGCCATCAGTAACCAGGTGAGCATTCGCCCCACCCAAGCGGCGGTCGGGAGGCTCACTAACGCGGCAAACCAGCCGAACGTCCAATAAAAGGTGACGTGGGCGTCGGCGGAATTCAGGAAAAAATCAGCGGGACACCAGCCTGCATCCCAGTAATGTCGGGCTTTGGCTAGGTAGTGGGCTTCGTTGACGTCAGGGGCGGGCCACCCCGCCTTGAGATAACAAAGTAGCCAGATTACTGCCGTTTCCAGCCACCAAAGCTGGTTTCCGTCCGGCGATGTTGGCGAGGAGGTTGACTTCATGACGATGACGGTAACAGTATTATTGTCACTGCAGAATTAGGGCCACGAGCTATCGCCACTGTCGCCTGACGGTCGTAAGTGGTTACGATGAAACCTTTTAGTGTACTAGGTCGCCATGCCTGACTCCATCTCACTCCCGCATGAAAAGGTATTCCTGCTGCACGGCATCGGAGCCAATCGCTGGATGATGCATACGCTAGCGTCGCGGCTTCGGAAGGCTGGCTATGACGTGATGAACTGGGGTTACCCCAGTATTCTCGGTACGATTGAGGATCACAGCCAACGTTTGGCGAACGAATTGAAGGTTGCCGAGGAAGATCCCCAAATCGACGCAGTGCATATCGTGGCTCACAGCATGGGCTCCATCGTCACGCGCCATGCCTTGGCATTGTATCGCCCGCAGAAACTTCGCCGCGTGGTCCTGCTAGGTCCACCCAATCGTGGCTCACCTTGGGCGAGTGTGTTTGGTCCGTGGTTACGCCCACTCTGTCGCCCTCTCGATCAATTGGCGGCGCGCAACGGCAGTTTTGTGAACGAACTGGGACCGCTGCAGGATGTCGAGTTTGGCGTGATTGCCGCCGGCCGCGATTTGCTTGTCCCTTTGGCTAGTACGCATCTCGAAGGCCAGCGCGACCATCGCGTCGTACCCTGCGCCCATTCCATGCTGCTATTCCGAGAGGATGTCGCGGTCTTGATCCGCAGCTTCTTGGCCCACGGCCATTTCTCGCCGCAAGCGACCACCGCCGCCTGTGGGTGATATCGAGAATCCTGAATCGATTGCGTAAGATAGTACGATCCTCTACCTACGCCATCTCTCCTTCAGGATTCTTGCCATGAGCGATTTCAATTCCCAGCAAAACCGCGTCGTGTGGGTCGATATTCCGGTCAGCGATTTGGAACGCGCGAGCGAGTTCTATGCGGCGGTGCTTGGCCTGCAAGTGCATCAGCAAACGTTTGGTGACGTTCGCTTCGCGGTACTGGATCACCATGAAGGCAATGGTGGTTGCCTGGTGCTGAAGCCAGCAGAAGTCTCGACCAGCGGCATTTTGGTTTACATGAATACCGATGGTCGCCTCCGCGATGCCGTGTCCAAAGCCACGGAACATGGTGGCCAGATCCTCGAACCGATTCACTCGATGGGCCCGCATGGTTTTCGCGCATTGGTGCGCGACAGCGAAGGCAACCGGATCGCGTTGCACTCGAATACCGATGCTTGATTGGCGACCGACGCTATTCGCCAAGTAAACGCTGGGTTTCCGGCGAGACTTCGCCTGTTGCTGCCAACTTGCGATCGCGTTGAAACGCTTCGACCGCGGCTTTCGTGAGCGGGCCAAATTCCCCGTCCTCCAGCAACTCTGGTGATGGCTTGAGTTTGGAATTAAGTTGCCGCTGCAGAGCAGCGACCCGTTCGCCGCGTGAACCAAGGCGCAACGGCAACGTTGCGATTTGAGCAGTTCGGGCGGCGTCAAAGTGTTCGTAGACGACTAATGTGATTTTCGAGGTGAGCAGTTCCGCCACATTCTCATCAGTCCAGCGTTGGTCCTTGTTGTTGGCGGTTAATACGCAAATCGCGATGGGGTCACCGGTCAAATCCATGATGCCCGCGGCGGTGCGGACAGCGTTTACGGAACCGGTCTTTTGCGCAACTTTGATTTGCTTGGGCAATAAGCGCGAAATCCGCTCGTCCTCGCAAACGCGCAAATGTCCGAGCATTTCATCGCAGGCTTCCGGCGTCACGAGTTTGCGCGTTTGCAATTGCGTCAAGAGCAAGAGCATTTCATCGGCGGTGGTACTGCCCAGTCCGAATTGTTTGCTGCGCTCTGGTGCGATGGTCGTCTGACCTTTGTAGACCAGGCTGTGAGTCTTGGTGTTTGGCAACTCCCACTTTTCCATGGAGGTGTTGGTCGCTGGGAGACCAATTTTGTTCAACACTAAATTCGTCGCGGTGTTATCTGAATAGGCGATCATTAGGCGCACGGCATCGCGCAACGAAATCTCCGTGCCTGGCGAGAAGTGCGTGGTGAGTATGCCGGAACCTGGAACCTTGTCTTCCTGGGTGAGCGTGATCTTTTCGTCAAGACTCGCCTTACCTTCGCCTGCTTGACGGTACGTTTCGATCATGATCGGCAACTTGATCAAACTGGCGGTTGGCATGGGAACATCCGCCCGAAAGCGAAACGTCTCGCCTGAGGAAAGATGCTTCACCGCGACGGCGACCTCGCCCTGATGCGCGGCGATGAGCGGTTCGAGTTTTTCCGCGAGGGACGGTGGCGCGGCGAGAGTGAGTAACAGCAGCAGCGAACAGGTTGACATGGAATCCTCCGAATTGGCGACTTCGCTCCAATTTCATTTCAACTACAGCCAAGTGCAAGCGCTTCCACCGAGGCCGCTACAAATAATCGCGCATCAGTGTGGCGAAGCTCAGCACAAAGAAAAAGCCGCACATGTCGGTGACCGTCGTCAGGATTGGCCCGGATGCGATCGCCGGATCGGCACCAAAACGCTTAAGTACGAGCGGAACCAAGCCACCCACGGATACCGCGACGACGGTGTTCATCAAGAGCGCCACGCCTACGACCAAACCCAAATAGGGATTTCCTTTCCACAAGAAGGCGACCAAGGCAATCAACAGTCCGAGTGCCAAGCCATTAATGAGTCCCACGACGATTTCGCCAATCCAGACCCGCATCAGTTCATTGGGGCGAATGAGGCCCAGCGATAGTTCGCGCAAGCTTACGGCGACCGCTTGATTGCCACTACAACCACTCATGTCGGAAATGATCGGCAGGAACACGGCCAACGCGATAACGGCCGCCAATGTGTCTTGAAAAACGGCGATCACACTGGCCGCCAATACATTGAGCAAGATGTTGACGCTCAACCAAGACAGTCTCCGCGAAGTGCGAACCAACACGGGCATCGTGCGAATTTCCTCACCGCCGACAATGCCTTGAGTTTTGAGAAAGTCGGTGTTTTGTCGATCACCCCAGGCTTCGGCAACTGCCGCTGGCTGGATAATCCCTAACAGTTTTCCATCGTAGGCTGTAACTGGAACCCCGAGGAAGTGATGATGCTCAAACAGATCAACTAGTTCATCGAGCGGAGTATCGTAGCGCACCGAAATGGGGTTACGAAGCATCAAAGCGTTCAGCGGTTGTAACTCTTCCGCCAGCAACAAATCTCGCAGTCGCAAAATGCCTGTCAATCTCCCTGCCGCATCACAAACATACGCATATTGCACGTCGTAGTCACGATACTCGCTGGCCCGACTGCGCATGTCGTGTACCACATCGGCCACCGTCACATCCTCGTGATAACGCACGAACTCCGTAATCATCAGTCCGCCAGCGACATCATCCGCGTATTGGCTTAGCACGCGGGCGTCGGCGGCTTCGGCCGGGGCCATTCCTGCCAGAATCGCAGCGGCATCCTCGGGATCGAGATCGCCCAGCACGTCCGCTTGCTCGTCGCTGGGAAGCATGTCCAAGATCGCAGAGGCGGCCGCTCGCTCCAGATTCTCGATCAACTCAACCACCTGCACGTCGGGCAGGCGTTCGAGTAAA
>JBGSHH010001003.1:0-2081 GCA_041752355.1 Pirellulaceae bacterium
GGCGGCATGGCCGGGGGCGGGTGCGCCGCTGGCGGGAGAGCAAGTGGAAATGCCGTCATGAGTGGTGGCGGTTATGCGATCGACTCACAAACCGCCGTCATGATGGCTTATCAAATGCAGGCGCAGCGCGCCATGCAACAAGCCTATGCCCAGCAGCAATTCCAGTTGATGCAGCAGGCGTATCAACAGCAACAATCTGCCATCGCCCAGGCGCAAGCCAAAGCTCAGGCGGATCGAGAAGCGCGCAAGGCTGCGCTGCTCGCGAAGAAAGAAGCCGCCAAAGCCAAGGCGATCGCCAGAAACTCCACCCCCAAGACCAACGCGAGCACTACCAGCGTTCGCCCCTCACGGAACGACGAGGCGTTCTTCGTGAAGGACTAGTCTGCGGATAGTTCGGGTGGTCCTGCGCAGCAAGCGACGGGGAGAGCCAGCGGGCTCTTCCCCGTCCCATCGAATGGGCATACGTCGCCCCAGTTTTCGAGTATCTTGTATAACCGTGGTGTAGCCAAACCGCCACTCGAACCCCTCGCCACTATTGGCTCCCTCAGCGCACGCCGCGACATACTTCATACCTCATGCTTTCACTCGTCATTCCAGTATTCAACGAATTCGATAGCCTGGGGGAACTGCATCGCGAACTCAGCGAAGTGGCGACTGCGCAGGGCTACGAGTTGGACATCGTATTTGTGGACGACGGCTCCACCGATGGCTCGTGGGAAGAGATCGAGCGATTAGCCAAACAAGATCCCCGCGTGAGTGGTCTTCGCTTTCGCCGCAATTTTGGTAAAGCGGCGGCGCTGAGCGCAGGCTTTGCTGCCGCGCGGGGAGACTTGGTATTCACGCTCGATGCTGACTTGCAGGACGATCCCCAAGAAATCCCTCGTTTTCTCGCCGAAATGGCGACAGGCTTGGACGTGGTGAGCGGCTGGAAACAGGTCCGCCATGACCCGTGGCACAAGGTCGGCCCGTCGCGCATTTTCAATTGGTTGGTGGGCTACCTCACCGGCGTCAAATTGCACGATCACAACTGCGGCTTCAAATGCTATCGACGAGAGATTTTCAACGAAGTCGAACTCTACGGCGAGTTGCATCGCTTCGTGCCCGTGCTGGCGGCGGCGCGCGGGTACAAGGTTGGCGAAATCGCTGTGAATCATCGTTCCCGCAAGTTTGGCTACTCGAAATATGGCTTTCGCCGCTTCGTTAAAGGCTTTCTCGATTTGCTGACCGTCTACTTTTTGACTGGCTTCGGACAACGCCCGCAGCATTTGCTGGGCACGATTGGCTTGATGTTTTTCGGCTTCGGCGGCTTGGGAATGGTATATCTAGCGGCGTATTGGGTCGTGAAGTGGAGCTTTGGCTTTGATGATTGGACTCCGCTCCACGCCCGCCCCGCCATGATCTATTCCCTAGGGGCGCTGTTGCTCGGCGGACAGTTCATGTCGATCGGTTTCTTGGCGGAATTGTTCACCGCCTATTACAGCCGCAAAGTGCCGGCCTATTCGGTGAAGGAGACGACGAGCAAAACGCTCTGACGATGGCCCGCTTGCAGATGGTGAGCACTCGAGGGACTGCCATTGGAAGTAAAGTTTCATAATGCTGAAACAGTCAACGTCTTTTCTCACAAATCGGGTCAAAACAGAAAGCGAGACCGCATTGACGATGGCGACGGAAGATAGCACGAAAGCACTGCGACTTGGCATTTACTGGCTCTTGATCTTGGTGTCATGCGCAAGCACCGCCGGACGCATCCTCACCATCACTTCCGACGATGGCAAAACGCCGTTTCTCAGCGCCAATGATCGCAGTCGCTGGAGCACGATTCGCGCGTTGATCGATCAGGGAACGTTTCAACTCGACGAAGTCATCTTTCGGCCCAACGGCAAACGCGACAAACATTGGCACACGATCGACCTCGTGCGGCATCGCGGTTGGGATGGCCGCGAGCACTATTATTCCAGCAAGCCAACGCTCCTCACCGTGGCACTTGCTGGTGAGTATTTTGTCGTGCAACGCGCGCTCGGCATCACACTGGAAGAGCATCCGCTCTATGTCGGTCGCGTCATGCTGCTGCTGACGAATTT
>JBGSHH010001004.1:0-2178 GCA_041752355.1 Pirellulaceae bacterium
GCCACGAGACGTGAACATTCTCTGGCTGAAACTGGCCCGTCGCTTTGGCAAGCATGTAGGTGCCGGCGAACTTGGCGTAGAGCGTTTGTTGCAGCGGTTCGCACGAGCCTTTGCAAACTTGCACATCGACATCCACCTTGATCGTCACGTTTTCGCGATCGACACCTGCGGCCAACTTGATCGGGGCGCTCCAAACGACGGCCTCGTGATACTCTTGCACATCGACCTTCGGCCAAAAGTCGTAGTGATGGACTTCGGGATCGTGATCGGGTGTAAAGGGACCAATGACGGAGTAGTCGGGGCTACCGGCGACGGTTAGCTTGGAAGGCTGCGGGCCACCGGGGGGCTGCGTGGTGGAATAGGTGTGATAGCCCGGCGCAGGCTCCGCAGTGACGAGCAATCGCCCCGTCGGCTGACCATCTTCTAATTCAAACTTGGCGGTGAGAAACAACTTGGGACCGCCGAGATCCCCACCCAGATCAAGTCCCGGAATCGACTCGAGCACATTGAACTTCGGTTTCGCACTCGTGCCCGATTCGCCCTTTCTAGGATCACTCAACGGGACTGGCGGAGCATTGTCAAATTCCACGCTATCGGGCTGGGGAGGTTGGGCTTGAAGAGTTGTCGCCAATACCAACGCCAAACAGCCAAGGGAAAACAACATCCAGCGCTGAATCATGGGTCTATCCATCCCTAGCGAAAGCCGCGCAGGGCGGCGGTAACTGCAATCTGGCAAGGCGTTTAATTCTATTTGACTGGCGAAACCGGTCAACCCAAACTGGGCAAGGTGGGGTAAGCTTTCGGACTACCGTCGCTTTCGCATTGGAGTGTGGCCGAGAAGCTTAAGCAAGCTGTACGCAATCAAGCCCGTTAAGGTTCGCCATCCACAATCAACCGGCGGCCATTTCTCCGCCGCTCCAGCCGGGTGAGAATGGCATCGATTCGCCCTAAAACAGCAGCGGGATCGGCAAACGTCCGTTGCTCCAGCAGAATCCAGTGCAGCCAATTCAGCCCCGACAGCAACACCTGACTGCTATCGAAGACTTCCACCAGGGCCAGTTCAACAGGGTCCAAGGGACGCACGGCTTGATACGCCGCCAAGCCTTCCTTCCAACGCAAGCGGTCGTCTGGCACGAAACTCCCTAGCAATCGGGCGAGATCGCCAGCCACCGTTTCCGCCCGTAGCGCACCAAAATCAATGATACCTGTAACGCAATCCCCCCTAAACAGCACGTGTTCACTCCAGATATCGCGGAGGCAGGGTTGCAAGCGGACGGACGTGCGGAGGGCGATTTGGAGTTGCGTGAGAATCTCTGGTGCGAACGCGTCGAACCATTCCAAGAGTCGCGCCGCACGCGGACGTAGTTCCGGCCAGACACAAGCCGGCAGGGCATGACGCAACTTGCTCGCGCCACCGGCCTGCAGTTGTTCGACTTGCTCTAGACGGCGCGCAAGAGCTGGCGAGGGTTGCGCGGTTGCATCGCGTGAGGGAAAATCCGCTAAGGCGAGGTGAAACGCCGCGAGCGCAGTCAGCGCCGCACTCAATCGTGCGGAGGAAATCGGCCAGGCGCGATTCGCCTCGCCGGGCAGCCACGGCGTTAGCTCCCACAACCGCTCGCCGTGTTCCACGAACGTCGCTCCCCGCTGCGTGGACAGCGGCACTGGCAAGAAGTCTACCCGGCGCGCCGCATGTTGAATCACCGCATGGATGAATCGCAGTCGCGTGGCGTCCGGTTGTTCCTCCGGCCAGCGTCGCAAACCGAGTTCTCGCCCCTCATGCGTCACTCGCCACAACTGCGCGCCACTAAATCCGCCAGCATTGTCGAGGCATCGCGCGTGCGTGCGCTGCACGTCGATACCATATTCGCTCAGCACGTGCGCCACAGCGGCGTTCATAAACTCATCCGATGTCAGCTGGTAAGGTACTCATCACGCTCCGCGTAGTGCCGGTTGATAGTACTCATCACGCTCCGCGTGATGCCTGGGGACTTTCGATCTTGCTGGCTACTCGCTGAAACCTGATATCGAGTCTGGTGCGTAGCGCGCAGAAAGTGGCGTCGATCTGCATCACGCGGAGCGTGACGAACACAAAGTAAAGACTTTGAAGGCTCGATTAGAAATCGTACCACACACCGAATCCGAATGTCTCTTCGTGCTCGTAGACAAACGAATTTTGGC
>JBGSHH010001005.1:0-5022 GCA_041752355.1 Pirellulaceae bacterium
AGCGCAGCGACGCGGCCTGAAGCACGAAAGATTTTCCAGCTTTTGATGTCCGAAACGAAACCAGCGCGCGCCAGCAAGGGTTTAACCGGACATGCACGACGGATCGTCACCACTACCGAAGGACTTGCACGCTTGCCAGGCGTTGATTGCCGAACTCACGGCGCGCCTGCAAGAGCATGAAGCCCTCGTCGCCGAGCAAGCGCACACGGTCGTCGAGATCGACGCCACGCGGCAGCAGTTGTCGCAAGAGAATGAAGAACTCAAGCTGACGGTGCAGCAACTGCTGCGGCGCTTGTATGGCCGGCGCAGCGAGCGGTTCGTCGATCCCAGTCAACTGCTGCTGGCCTTTGGCGACGATGCCCAGGCCACGGCGGAGGCGCTGGAAGAAGCGGTGCTCGAAGCGGAGCAACTCCTCGAGACGAGCGCCGAGCAACAGCGTACCAAGCGCCAGACGCGCCGGCAGCGCGGCGCAAGTCAGCAGTTTCCCGCTTACTTGCCGCGCTACGAAGTCATTGTCGACTTGCCGGAGGAAGAGCGAGTCGGCAAGACGCTCATCGGCTACGATGAAGTGGAGCGACTGGAGTTCGAACGTCCCCGGTTGCGCGTACGCGTCACCAAGTTCGCGAAGTATGCGGATGCCGACTGCGGCATCAGCAGTCCGCCGCGACCTGCGGGACTGGTGGAAGGCGATCGGTTCGACACGAGTGTGGCGGTGGAAATCATCGCGGCGCGGTGGTTCTACCATCTGCCGTATTATCGCCAGCAAGATCTGTTCGCCAGTTGCGGTTGGACGCCGAGTCGCTCGACGCTGGTCAACATCGCGGCGGCCGTGGAACACGTGTTGCGACCGCTGGTGGAATATTATCAGCGTCTGCTCTGGCAGGATTCTGTGTTGGGCTGCGATGACACGTCGGTGACGCTGATCGTGCCGCCGGTGTTGCCGCAACTGGATCCCAATCAGCCGCGTACGGCGCGGATTCAGGAAGTGCTTTCGCAGGCGATCGCCAGCGGGCAACCGAGCGTGTCCGCGAAGATGTGGGCGTATCGCGCGGTGCAGTTGCCGATCAACGTCTTCGATTTCACAGTCAGTCGTCATCGCGACGGACCCGATGAGATCTTGAGTGCTTACAGCGGAACATTACTGGGCGATTGTTGGAGCGGGCTTCAAAAGATCGACCTGCGGAGCGGTGCGCGCATTCGCCGCGCGGCGTGCTGGGCGCATGCGCGGCGCAAGTTCGACGAGTGCCGCCTGAATCATCCGCGCCAGTGCCCGACGATTCTGGCGCTGATGCAACAGTTGTACGATGTGGAGACGCGCGCGCAGGAATGGACGCCCGAGCGGCGCGCGGAGTTGAGGCAGCAAGAATCGCAGCGGATTCTGCAGCAGTAGCGCGCTTATCTCGCTGGTCCGGAACTGGCGCTGCCCTTGGTCTTGCCCAAGAGCAAACTGGCGCAAGCGGCCAGCTATGTGAAGAACCACTGGGACGCGCTGTCGCTGTTCGTCAGCGACGGCCGCATTCCGATTGACAATAACCTTACCGAACAGTTGATGAAACACGTCGCTATTGGGCGGAAGAACTGGCTACACATTGGCAGCGTGGCGGCAGGCCTGCGCTCGGCGAACTTGCTGACGATCGTCAGCACGGCGGTGCGCAACGATCTTGATGTGGGCGTGTATCTCAAAGACGTGCTCGACCAGATTCTGGCGGGCTGCACCGACTGGGAATCGCTCCGCGCCGATCGCTGGAAGGAGTCGCATCCGCAGGCGATTCGCACCTATCGCGTCGAAGAACGCCGCGACGCCATCGACCGCAAACGCGCCCGCCGCGCCCTTCGCCGCCTCCCCAACAACCGCCCCCAAAGCTAGCCTGCTGCAGGCGAGAAGCGGGAATGGTTGTGGTGTACGGTTACGACTAATAATGAATAGGTAGCGGTTTAACATGTGCTAAAGTCTCGTGTGAAGAAGGATTGGAATTCACCCAATCGTGAGTGGCATCTATCATGCCAAATTGTTTTCCGGGTTTTCGACTCCAAAATACGGGGCCAGCACGACCGCCTTATCACAATCTAGATGCGCGTTTGCGCTAGCGTGTAAAGTTTGCTTTACGCGACTGCGGTGTTATATGTTGAATGCGCAATTTAAGATGCGATCTCTCCCGGTAAGTTTATCAGACACGACTTCCTAGTTGGAAACGGACAGTCTTAACCCGTTAACCCTCAGAAAGCCGTCCACCCCGCCCCAAAAAGAAAACCGCGATTTACAGAAATGGTGTTGCTTTATCAGAAGTGGTCAGTCGCTGCTGACCGGCCATGGTTGATGAGTACTGGAGTTTGCAGCATGTACGACTTGATTGGCGACATACACGGCCATGCCGACGAACTGATTCTCCTCTTGGAACAACTCGGCTACGACCGACGGCGTGGCTACTATTCACATCCACGTTGCCAAGCCATCTTTGTCGGTGACTTCATTGACCGCGGCCCGCAGATTCGACAAGCCCTGGAGATCGTGCGGCCCATGGTGGACAACAAGGCGGCTCGGGCCGTTATGGGCAACCATGAATTCAATGCCCTCTGCTATCACACACGCCTCGACGACGGCTCCGGCGAATTCCTCCGTCCTCACACGGCCAAGAATGTTCACCAGCATCAGCAGACCGTGTTACAAGTGCCACCGGCAGAGCTATTCGACTACTTGGAGTGGTTTCGCACGCTACCGCTTAATCTTGAGCTAGATGAGGGCATTCGTATCGTCCACGCCTGTTGGGATGCCGACTTCATCAAACTGATAAACTCATACAGCCGAGAGAACGGCCGGCTGACGGACGAGTTTCTGCACGCAGCCAGCACCCGTGGCCATGAACTTTGCGAGGCCGTCGAAGTGGTCCTGAAGGGACCCGAGCTGCAGCTCCCCAAGGGACTTTCTTATGCCGACAAAGATGGTCACGAACGGCAGCACATGCGGACCCGTTGGTTTGAATCGCCGCGTCGCCAGACATATCGTAGTTTCGCCCTCACAGCGGCCGACGGATTACCTGATTACCCTTTGCCGGAGTCGCTGTCGGGAGAGGACTATAAACCCGATGATCCGCCGGTGTTCTTTGGCCACTATTGGTTGAAAGCCGACAAGCCGAGTATTCTCGCGCCGAAAGTGGCTTGCCTGGATTACAGCGTTGCCAAGGGAGGGATGCTCGTCGCTTATCGGTGGAATGGCGAGCGAGAACTTTCCAACGAGAACTTCGTGACGGTTAAGTCGAGATAGGAGCTGCAGATGAATTTTCGGCCGCAACAGCTCACGCGACGCATGACGCAGTTTGCCTCGCTGCTGGATCGGCTGCAACAGATGTGGCAGGCCCGTACGAAAGATCCGGAGTGCTACGTTGTGCTCAACGAGTTTCCACTGCAGTCGATACCAGCCGAGGTTTCGTTCGCGGAGAGCGCACCTGCTTCAACTTGCACTCCACCGCGGCCCCACCGCGGCGGTGACGATTGGAGCCGCTTTGCCCAGATGGCATTTCACGGCGACTGGTTCTACCTCGAGCTCCCCAACATGACGCTCTCGCCCGCGGGAGGTCTGCGACTGATTCAAGAACGTCCTGGATTCTTTTACTTACGGGACCGACCCAACTCTCCCTCGTCGTTTGGTGCCGACCATTGCACGCGGCTCGTGCAGGAGCTGAACCCCGTTCATAAGTGCTATCGTGCCGGCGACGAAACGGTGGCGGCAACCGATTTGGCCTATGTGTGGTTTACGCTGTGGAAAGTGCCCGTGGACTGGATCTTTCAGATCAGGATGGATTATTTTGCAGCCACAAGCGCCGAGAACTTTACGCTGGCATGAAACGAGATCGATCTATACGTGTTGTTGGGAGGAATACACATGAGTCGCGAAGAGCCCGCACCTGAACCTGTCGCAAGTGGCTTCGACCGGATAGTTGAGCTGAATTCCGAACTCAAATCACTCGACTTCGAAAAGGATCCCGAAGCTCGTGATCGTCAGGCTGAATTACTCGATGAATTGATGACCTTGGACATGGCGTTGCAGCCGATTCGGAGACAGATGGGCCAAGCTCGCCAGGACTCCTCGGCAGGTGGTGCGAAGAGGGATGATTCCAACACTTCCACGTAGAGGTATCGCCTTCGGCGTTCTCCGTTCATAGAACACGCTCGCCACTCCATCGATAAGCCACCAAGAGTCCGCCCTTGGCCACGCAGGCGACATTTTGGCACCGGAATGACCAGCTATCGGTCTGCCGGGGCTACCAATTCCTCCACAAATCCGCTGCTTCCGTCAAGAACTTGTCGCAGTTGGACGGCTCCCAGCACGTGTGACTACTACTGCGCAGCAAATAGTACTGCTGATTAGCACAAACCAGCTTCTCTTTGTCAGTCGCGTTAAGCCAGTCAACTGCGGCACAGAAAGTGTCGCCATACGATGAGGCGAACTTACTGGCAGGCACGTTGTACAGCAGCCCTTCAAGATAGTATGATGGAGCAATACCGGACTCTATCTTCCCCTTGTCGACCAGCTTCGAGCGAAGGTTCTTCAGCACGCGAACCATCGGCTTCAGCCAACTGCTCGTGCTCTGATGTTTGCTCGTCATGTTCGACGAATGCGATTTCGGGTAGTTGATAATCTCCTGATATGACGAGTTGTAGAACATAATCCCCTCGACATAGTCTTGGTTCGAGGTGCCGTTGAACTTAATGTACCGGCGGTATTCAATCGCAACGATGACATCTGCCTTCCGCCGGTTGGCCGTGCTCGGAATGGCAATTGCCTTGCCGCCCTCTTTCACGTCGCTCCCATACGCATCCTGAAGGACTTTCAGCACATCCCGCTTAAAGTCAAAGAAGCTGTAGTCCGCATTGGCAAATGCTACGCTGTATGCCGACTTCTGATACTCGGACAGCGACGACGTATCGCTCCGAAATGTCGAACCCAGCTTGATTACAAAATCCACGTCACTCTCCGAGTAGATGTTCGTATCGTTACCATAAGAGCCCTGCAAAAAGACCTTA
>JBGSHH010001006.1:0-15195 GCA_041752355.1 Pirellulaceae bacterium
AAATCGGGTCGACAACTGCGGTATGGGACTTAGGGAAAGAGCACTTTGTTGGGGAAAAAAAGGGAGTAGCCCATGGCTGTGAGTTGCATTAATTCAAGGAAGTCGTCGCTTCTCAGGAACGAACACGTTCAGTCACGCGACTTTGGTTTCTCCAGCCTCACAGTTCTCTCATAGCCGTCGCGCATCTCACTACCCAGCCGCAAAGTTCGCAACTTTGGTCCTCTTGGTGAGCCAGAACAGTCAATAAAAAGAAACCCGAGTTAGGCAGACGATTCATAACCCAGAGTCGTTAACCCGGCGGTTTTCATAACCCAGAGACTCTGAGAGTATTTGTCTCTGATTGGCCCCCAGAGAGGGGCTGTTTTGGGGAGAGTTGAGACAAGAAAACGAGTCTCTGGGGAGTGGTCGAGAGCCTGGAGATTGCAGGAAAATACGAAAAAAGCCGGTGTTTTGCGTTGCTGCAAGACACCGGCTTCTTCGAATAACCTACTGCGGTCAGTTTCCTAACCAAACAGAGAAGTTGCGGGGGCAGGATTCGAACCTACGACCTCGAGGTTATGAGCCTCGCGAGCTACCGGGCTGCTCCACCCCGCGACGTTTGCGACACGCCGATCAAAGACCATTGTGTCGAGCCATGCATCATACACACACCTGCCGATTGGAAAAGGGGAGGTGAGCGATTCCAAGATACGTTTTTGATTATTCTGGAACGTTGCCGTCCACCTGTGCCTGATGTAGGAGTTTTTAGGACACGGCATGGAGACAATGGTTCGCGCTGAGCGTTCAATAGGGACGTAGGATGGTTTCGAACCTCAGCTCCCATATGGGTGAGAATCTGGACCGGCCAAATCGTCACAACTCGAACGCAGGCAACAACTTTTTGCTTGTCACTTGGCGTGCGATCGGGTACAGTTATAACTAGTCTAGGTATTTTCGCGCGCCATTTCCGTCTGGCTCCTCATCGCCGCCAAGCGGGAATAGTTCGCTTAGCAAATCGCGAAGCTCCGTGTTGCAGGCTATTCGTCTTGCGACCCAACGCTAGCTGTGGGAAGGAAGTATTGCATGTCGATTCCGGATCCGTATCGACAAGGAGGGCAGCCCAATGGCGGCCATCCACAGCAACCACCTCCGGTTCCGCCACAGCCCGGCTATCCTCAGCCGGGTTATCCCCAGCCAGCTTATCCACAGCAAGGTTACCCACAACCGGCGTATCCACAGCCAGCTTACCCCCAGCCAGCTTACCCCCAGCCGGCTTACCCCCAGCCGGCTTACCCTCAAGTAGCGCAGCCCTATCCGCAGCCGCAGCCAGCTTATCCGCAAGCACAGCCGGTCAATCCCTATCCGCAACCGGCGTATCCACTGCAGCCTCAGCCTGCGTATCCACAGCCAACCTATCCCCAGCAAACGGCTTATCCGCAACAGCCGGTCGCCTATCAACCGCAGCCTGTCCCAGTTCAACCTGTCCCAGTTCAACCGAGCGCCCCGCATCCCAACGAGTTTCAGCAGCAAGCATTTCAAGCGCCCGTGGCTCGGCCTCTCGTCGCACAGCCCACGCCGGCCACTCCTGTGACAGCACAACCAGCTTCCCCGCAACCGGTCACCGTGCCCAAGCCTTCCGGGCCACGTCCGATTCCCGTCACTCCGGAGATGAAGGCAGCGACGACGGCACCGACTTCGAAACCGTCTCCATCGGGACCCGCAGTGGCGCGGCCCGTGTTGGTGAAGAAGCCTGCCAAGGACTCGATGAAGGTCGAGGATCGGGCGGAAGACGAGGATGCCGAGCCTAAGCCACCTCCGGCCATCAAAGCCGCGCCTCCTTGGCTGGTGAGCCTGGTCGTGCACATGATTTTGTTCATTATTCTGGGCTTGCTTACCATCCCCGCTTTGTTCAAGCAGCAGATCTTCATCGAAGCCCGCATCGCCGAACGTTTGGGCGATCAACTCGATGACTCGACGATCCTCACCGGTTCGCCTGACAATATCGAGACGCTCGACAAGACCTTCTCCGAGGATATGACGCTGGTGGAAGATCCACTTGCCGCGCCGCCGGAGTTGATGGTCGATCCTCTTCTCACGGGCGATACTGCAACGAGTGACATTTCCGCGCCGTCGATAGGCATGGCGCTGTCCGGTCGCGAGAAGGGTGCGAAAAAGGCGTTGTTGGCGGCCTATGGCGGCACCAAGACGACGGAAGAGGCGGTCATTGCCGGACTTCAATGGCTGAAGAAGAACCAACGGGCCGATGGCTCGTGGAGTTTGCAGGGTCCCTATTCCGATGGTGGCGGCAACGAGAACGTCACTGCCGCTACTGCGATGGCGCTGCTCGCGTTTCAAGGTAATGGCAATACGCATCGCGAAGGGGACTTCAAGGATGTCGTTGTCAAAGGCTGGAAGTGGCTATTGGCGCAACAAGATGCCGATGGCAACTTCGTGAAGGAAAATGTCTACAACGCACGACTCTACACGCAGGCGCAATGCACGATTGCCATTTGCGAACTATATGGCATGACCAAAGACACCGCCTATCAAAAGCCGGCGCAACTTGCGATCGATTACGCCGCCCGGGCGCAGTCGTCCGAAGGTGGATGGCGCTACACGCCGGGACAAGATTCCGATACGTCCGTCACCGGTTGGTTTGTGATGGCGCTCCAAAGTGGGCGCATGGCTTACTTGAACGTGCCGGATCAAAAGCTCGATGGCATCACTAAATTCCTCGATGCCGCCTCCCACAATCAAGGCTCGCAATACAGCTATAAGATCGGCACGGCACCGACTCAGCCAATGACGGCCGAAGGCTTACTCTGTCGCCAATACTTGGGTTGGAAACACGATGACGCTCGGCTCGCCGCCGGTACGAACTACTTGCTCGATTTCCCGATCGATTACTCCGATCAAAACGTCTATCACTGGTATTACTCCACGCAGGTCATGCATCACATGGGAGGGCCAGCTTGGGAGAAGTGGAACACCGTGATGCGAAATGCCATTCCCAAAGCGCAAACCAAAACCGGTAAAGAAGCCGGCAGCTGGTCTCCCTCAGGCGATCGTTGGGGCGCGCACGGCGGCCGACTCTATGTCACCTGCCTGAGTATCTACATGTTGGAAGTTTATTATCGGCATCTGCCGATCTATAAGCACCAGAACTAAACGCCTTGGCTTTGTCGCCGCGTCGTGCTCAACCTGCCGCTAAATCGTTGGCGGTCAGGTGTACGCTATGCACCTGCTTCCCTGCTCGCGTGATCCAGTTCGCGGTCAATGTCGCTGGCGACTTTGTAGAATCGGCGATCACCTGCAGAAAGACATTGGGAATCGGCTCGCCCCACAACAGCGCTGGGTGGGGCACGTTGAGTTCAGGAATGATGCGCTCATGCAGCGGAGAAACGATCCACTGTTGCAGGTCATAACCAAGGCGTTCTTTGAGCGGATAGCGAAGGTGGCGCGAGACATGGATATCGCCACCGATCAACACGACGCCGGAGATTTTCTTGTCCGCGATGAAGTCGAATAACGCTTCTCGTTCGTGCGCGTAAGTCTCCCAGTCGTCCTTCTCTTTGTTCTTCTTATCATCCCAAATCATGCCACTCGCGACGAGCTTGAAGGGCGCGGTAGATGCCGCTAGTCCAGCGAGCAACCATTCCCATTGATCCTTGCCGAGGCACGTCGGTTGCTCGGGATCGACAGGCGAGGGAGCCGTCTGCGAGAAGTAACGTGGGTCCAAGAGGAAGACTTCCAGCGGACCGTACTGAAAGCGAGTATAGATACCTTCTTTCCCATTGCCATACGATTGCAGACCGCGATACTCGATGAACGCCTGGCGGATTTGGTCTTTGGTCTTGCAGCGTTTGCCAACCGAGTCGTTGCTACCGAAGTCGTGATCGTCCCAGGTGGCCCATAGCGGCCGCGTGCGAACAAGCGCTTGCAGATTGGGGATGCTCAAGAATTCGCGATGTGCCAGGCGATTGGAGTTCAAATCGGGTTTGTCGATGTAAGGCGTGTCTCCCAGTAACACCACGCCGTCGGCACCTTGCTCGGCCATCTGATCCCAGATGTCGAAGAACTTCGTACTCGATGCGCAAGAGCCCATCGCCAATACGACGCGCGCCGGCTGGCTTGGTGACTTTGGTGTGCTTATCACGCAGCCAGGCGTCAGTGGCTTGTTGCTCTTGGCCTCAGCGAGAAAGACGTCCGCTTGATACTTGTGGCCAGGCTTAAGGGCATCGATTCGCCAGGTGACGCACAGATCGTTGTCGACCGTGGTGGTGGCGAGTAATGGCGGACGCGTGGTGCCGCCGGGTTCGGTAACGTGCAATTCGTATTCACCACTTTGCGCCGCGCGATACCACACGACCGCTTTAGTTGGTTCGACATGTCCTAGCAACGGACCCATCGGCGGCGGCATTGCCTCGTCCAGCGGTTCCTCGCCTAGCGCATGATGGGCGAGCGATAGCGCCACGGTTGCCGCCGTGGAAGTAGCGACAAAATCGCGTCGGTTGAATTCGGACATGGCGTTTCCCCGGGTTGAGGTCGAATGCGTCTTGCGGATCGCTGGTGAAACATTTTATCCGGTCCGACGCGTCGAGGGGGTGTCGGCAATGGTCTGCCGTATCGTCAGAAAGCCCGGCAGACAGGATTATCGGCTCCAGTAAATAGGGCCTATTTCAGCTTCTTGCGGCGGCCGCGGGGGTTGTCGGCCTCGCCGATGATTTCGTACAGAAAGCGGCTAGGAATGCTGTCGCGTGGCTTGCCCCATTTCATACGTGTGAGGGCCATCGTGAGCGTGAGACGTTCCTGAGCGCGCGTGACGCCGACATAGCAGATGCGGCGTTCTTCATCGATGGCGTCTCCTTCCGCCTTCACGCTGCGATGATGGGGCAAGAGACCTTCCTCCATGCCGACCATATACACGTGGGGATACTCCAACCCTTTGGCGCTGTGCAGCGTCAACATGGCCACGGCATTGCGCGCGAGTTGCTTGTCTTTGTCGTTGTTGTTGAATTCCCGATCGCCAAGCGTTACCTCGTCGAGAAAGCCATGCAACGACGGTTGCTTGTCGGCGTTCTCTTGATAGTAGACCGCCAGCGCATTGACCACTTCCTCGACGGCGCCCACGCGGATTTGCTGCTCGGCGGCATCGGGATAAAGGCGTTGCAGTTCGGCAGTGTAACCGATCTTGGCGATCAATTCGCGCATCACATCCCCCATCGGCTCGTGATGCATGCGCTGGCGATATTGCTTGATGATGCCGACAAACTTTTGCACCGCTTCGCTGGCGGTTCCTTTGAGTTCGCTGGGCAATTGCGGTCGATCCATAATCTCCCAAAGCGTCTTTTTGTCCGCCACGGCATGACTGAGCAAGTGTTCCAGCGTCTTGGACGCGATGCCGCGCGCCGGCGTGTTGATGATGCGACGCAACGAGACTTCATCTTGCGGATATGACAACACCCGCACATACGCCAGCAAGTCCTTGACCTCTTTGCGATCGAAGAACGATTGTGTGCCGAGCAGCACGTAAGGCACGTTGTGCTTGCGCAGTTCGGTTTCAAACGTTCGGGGCTGTTCATTGGTGCGAAATAGAATCGCCATGTCTTTCGCCTCCATGCCGGGGATCGTCAACATGCGGCGAATGTCTTCCACCACGAACTTGGCTTCTTCGGTTTCGTCTTTGAACTGTAAGATGCGTGGCTTCTCGCCACCCATACGCGCGGCGCGCAGAATCTTGTCGTGGCGCTTGTGGTTATAGGCGATGAGCGTGTTGGCGGCGGTGAGAATGGCTTCGGTCGAGCGATAGTTGGCTTCCAGTCGCACGGTCGCAGCATCCGGCCAGTCCTTCGTGAAGCGCAGAATGTGCTCCACTTCCGCGCCCCGCCAGCCATAAATACTCTGGTCGTCGTCGCCTACCACGCACAGATTGCGATGATCCTGCGCAAGCGCTTTGACGATGCGGTATTGGCTGCCGTTGGTGTCTTGGTATTCGTCTACGAGCAAGTGATCGAACATGCCAGCTTCGGCGCGGCGAACGTCGGGGAAGGTCTCAAACAGCTCTTCGGTCACCAACAAGAGGTCGTCGAAGTCGACCGCGCCCGCCATCTTGAGCGCCTTCTGATACCGCCTGTATGCCATGGCGGCCAGATGCTCTTTGTCGGTTTCCGCCAATCGGGTCGCTTCGGGAGGGCGGATCGTTTTGTTCTTCCAACTGCTAATCTGAAACAGCAGGTCTCCAGGGCGCATGGTGTCGCTGGGAACGCTGATATCGCGCAGCACTTGCCGGGCGAGGCTTTCCTGATCGCCTGTATCGTAAATGACAAACCGCTCCGGATAGCCCAACTGGCGGATGTTGCGCCGCAACACGCGGACGCAATGGGAGTGGAATGTCGAAATTGCAGGCTTCGCTTTGCTTCGTTTGCCCAGCAGTTCTCCGACCCGCTGCTGCATTTCCTTGGCCGCTTTGTTGGTGAATGTGACCGCCAGAATGCGATCGGGCGCGATGCCATGGCGAATGAGATTCGCGATGCGAAAGGTCACTACCCGCGTCTTGCCGGAGCCTGCGCCGGCCAGGACGAGCATCGGGCCGCGGAGGGTCTCGACGGCGCGTTGTTGTTCAGGATTAAGTTTTGCCGACATGGGGGCCGAGCCTACCGAGCAGCGGGCGATGTGGGAAGAGGGTCTGCCGCGATCGCTGTTTGGCCCCGCAATCGCTTGCGATTTGGGGTAGGATGGGCGAATCGCGGCAGGCGGCAAACGATCTTCCCCTTGACGCTATCTGCAAACCAGCTTTATACTTGCGGCTTGCGGCAGAGGTGCCGCAACGCTTGGGGTCCGTCCGCTTCCGACCCTGCAGCGCAAGCATTGCGAATCGGCATATCGACGGATCGTCGCGATCATGAAAACGGAACGCCGCCACGAATTGCAGAAGAACGACCTCGCCGATTTCGTCGGCCACGAGATCGATCAATACAAACCGTACCTCAAAACGGGCTTGGGCGTGATTGTCGCGCTCATCGCGGTGGGCTTTACTATCGCCTATTTGTCGCAGCAACAAAGCAGCAAGAACGCTGCTGCTTGGACTGGCCTGTTCGATTTGCTGGCATCGCCGAGCACGGAAGATTTGCAAAAATTCGCCGAGGATAATTCCGGCACGCAAGCCGCCGCCTGGGCCGACTTGGCCGCTGGCGATATGAAGCTTCGCGAAGGGGCCAACGGTATGTTCATCGACCGCAGTGCGGCGGAAGTGAACCTCGACGAAGCCAAGAAGTTTTATAAAAGCGCGCTCGATAAGGCTGGTAAGGAATCGATGATTCGCTATCGCGCGCAACTCGGTTTGGCGCAGACTTACGAAGCCCTAAACGAACCCGAAGATGCCGAGAAGTTGTACGAAGAGTTGGCGAAGCTCGGCGAGACGAGCCCATTTGGCAGCGTTGCGGCCGATCGTTTGGCGACCGTGAAGCGCTTAAACGAAGAGAAGTGGTACACCTGGTTCGCCAAACACACGCCCGCTCCTCCTGTGGATCCTCGGACTGGCTTTCCTGGCGGATTGGATAACCTCCCCGGTCGTGACAATCTCAAGACGCCTGAACGTGATCTAACGTTGCCAGGCATCTTGGAAGACGAATTGAAGGAACTGGAGAAGAAGAGCAAGTCCGGTGGCGACTTCAATGTTCCGCTCGATGGGCCAGGAACAACGGAACCAGCGCCGAACGAACTCAAGACGACGGAACCCAAAGTCGAAGAACCCAAAGTCGAAGAACCTAAAGTAGAAGAACCCAAAGTCGAAGAACCCAAAGTCGAAGAACCTAAAGTAGAAGAACCCAAGACGGATGAGCCAAAAGTTGATGAACCCAAGTCAACCGACGATCAACCGAAAGACGAGCCGAAGCCTGATGAAGCTAAGCCTGATGAAGCTAAGCCTGAATAGTCAGGTTGGCCCATTCGATCGAATCCTGCCCCGGGCCAGCGTGTCCGGGGTTTTTTGCGCGCAGAACGAAACCTAAAGCATGACGAGACTTAACGCCGCTGGCGAACTTTCCGAAGAACCGCAAGATGTCACTGTCGCCGCCGAAGACGCAGGGCAACGGCTGGATGTCTTTTTGGCGACCAAGTTTCCGCTTTATAGTCGCGTGCATTTGCGGCGCGTGATCTCCGCGAATGGCGTCACCATCAATGGACACGGCGGCAAGCCCGCCTATCGATTGCACGAAGGGGAAGTCGTTTCGGTACGATTGCCCGATTTGCCGCGCTCCAGTCCGATCCCGGAAGAGATTCCGCTGACGATTCTGTACGAGGACGAACATTTGGTGGCGATCAACAAGCCGTCGCTGATGGTCGTGCATCCCAGCCGAGGTCATTGGACCGGCACGCTCACCAGCGCGCTCGCGTTTCATTTCAACACACTCAGCAGCATTGGCGGCGCGAATCGGCCCGGCATCGTGCATCGTCTCGATCGCGACACGACCGGTGTGATTGTCGTTGCTAAGACCGATCGCGCGCATGCCGGACTGACGGCGCAATTCGAGGATCGCACGACCGAGAAGGAGTACTTTGCGATCGTTGCTGGCAATATTGATCGCGATCGCGACCAGATCGATCAGCCGATCGGCCAGCATCCGCATCACCGCGAAAAAATGGCCATTCGACCAGGACATCCGCTGTCGAAGGAGGCGCAAACGTTCTACGAAGTGATCGAGCGTTTCGATGGTTTCACGTCGGTGCGTGCCCTGCCCAAGACCGGTCGTACGCATCAAATCCGCGTGCACTTGGCCTATGTCGGCACGCCCGTGTTGTGCGACAAAATGTACGGCAGTCGTGCCCAGATCACTCGCGGCGAAGTTCGCAACCATCGCGAGGATGACGATATTCTGCTGGAGCGGCAAGCGCTGCACGCCCGGCGGCTGAAACTCGCGCATCCCATCACCGGCGAGATGCTGGAATTCATCGCGGAAGTGCCGGAGGATTTGCAAGGCGTGATCGACGAACTGCGGCTATATCGTGCGAAATCGTGATGGCTCGCCTATACTGCTGGCTGCTGGAATCACGCTACAATCATGGCATCGCTCACCGGAGACGCATCAGATGTTTCGCCTTAGTTCCAACTGCCTGGGGTTGCTACTGCTCGTGACACTCGCCACCACCTCTTTCGCGGCCGATCCACCAAAGAAACTCGACTTCGCGATCGCCATTCATGGCGGCGCAGGGGTCGAGCCGGATAAACTCACCGCCGAACAGAAGTCCGCCTACGAAACGGCGCTCACCAAGGCGATCGAAGTCGGTCGCAAAATTCTGGCCGAGGGTGGCACGTCGCTGGATGCCGTCGAGCAAACGATTCGCGTGCTCGAAGATGAGCCAATCTTCAATGCCGGTCGTGGCGCGGTGTTCAACAGCGCAGGCGGTCACGAACTCGATGCTTCCATCATGGATGGCAAGACGACCAAGGCCGGCGCGGTCGCTGGCGTGAGCACGGTGAAGAATCCGATCTCCTTGGCACGCTTGGTAATGACTGAAACGCGACATGTGTTGCTGCAAGGAGACGGCGCCGAGAAATTCGCCGATGAACAAAAGGCGAACAAGCTGATCGAGCGCGTGGAGAACACCTACTTCAGCACCGAGGAGCGTCGTGCGGAGTGGCTGAAAAAGGTTGAAGAAGATAAACAGAAGGCGCAGAAGAAGCCTTACATGGGCACGGTCGGTTGCGTGGCACTCGACAAGCAAGGCAATTTGGCCGCGGGAACTTCGACCGGCGGGCTGACCAATAAGAAATGGGGCCGCGTGGGTGATTCGCCGATCATCGGTGCCGGCACATACGCCAACAACCAATCGTGCGCCGTCAGTTGCACGGGCACCGGCGAGCATTTCATCCGTAACAGCATCGCCTTTCATGTGCATGCCTTGATGACGTACAAGGGCCTATCGCTCGATGATTCGCTCAAGCACCTCACGGTAGAGGTCTTGGAGAACGACATCGGCGGCATCATCGCCGTGGACAATGTCGGCAACATTTCCATGCGCACCAACACCCCCGGCATGGCCCGCGCCGCCGCCGATTCGAGTGGGAAGATGGAAGTGAAGTTGGCGCCGTGATAGTTCTCGACGACATATCGAACGCCGTTTTCGCAGTATTGAAGTTTGGAGATTGTAATGATCAACAAAGTAGCGTTTCGGCAGTTTAAGGGACTGCGCTCCGTTGATATTGCACTTTCGCAATTGACCGTGATCGTCGGACCAAATGCATCCGGCAAGACGAGCATCTTGGAAGGGATCTTTAATCTATGCGGGTCGGTGTGGAGTAAGCCTCCGGCATGGACAAACCCCTATTATTTAGCGTTTGTCTATGCCCGCGGAGGACAAGGAGATCTACAGATAACGGGTACCTCCCGCGATGATACTTGTTCGTTGCGAGCGACGCCGCCGACCGAGTTCCATTCACGCGACCCGATGCGCAATCTGCCAGGAAATGCAACGTCCCACTGGGAAGTGAAGTCGGAAGTGTTGGAGAAGCGAAACAACTGGCGCGAAATTACAGATACGGATCGACTGCGACTTGGTGCCTTTCAGGCAAATCTGTTGCAGTTCGACGCATCTCGCCTTGCCCTGCCATCGTACAGCGAACTTGCCCGGCCACACGTAAATATCAACGGTGAGGGCTTGGCACCTGCACTCGCCTATGTCGCCTTAAATCAGCCGGATCGCTTTCGAGAAATCCAAGACCGACTGCGACAAATCGTTCCTGGCCTTAAACGCATACGATTCGACAAGATGGCGGCTAACAAGCTTGAGCATGAAATCATCGTTGTAGATGGTGTCGAGGTTCCCAGGGACGTACAGCGCAGTCAAGTTCAAGACTTGATCATGTTCGACTTTGAAGATGCCTCGGATGTCCCGTCGATAATGGTTAGCGAGGGAACATTGGTTGGGCTGGGTTTGCTTACGGTACTGCTTGGTCCGGTGCGTCCCAAAGTGATTTTGATGGATGACCTCGAACGCGGACTTCATCCGCGTGCTCAAAAGAGTGTGATGCGCATTCTCCGGGAGTTGATCGCCGAAGATGCCGACCTTCAAATTGTCGCCACATCCCATTCGCCATTTGTTGTCGATGAACTTCAGCCAAGTGAAGTACTGCTGGCGACCAGCAACGCGACCAGTGGAACGACTTGCGCCAACTTGAACGACCATCCGGAATTCGATCGCTGGAAAGATGAGATGCTATCCGGTGAGTTTTGGAGCGTTGTTGGTGAGGACTGGCTCAACACGCTAAACGGGTTGGAGCAGCGTTCATGACGACAAAGATCGTTGTGGTTTGCGAGGCGAAGGCCGACTTCACGATCGCGTCCGAACTCGCGGATCGTACGGCGTGCGAGCTGGTCGATTGGATCGAACCTGAACTTCTCGATGATTTGCGTGAGTATGTGGGCGTCGACGACGCTCGTAACTTCATCACCTGGGCGAATGTCAAGTCACTGGCGAAAGCCGCTGGCATTCAGATTCGCGGACATTTCGACGGGGCACCTGGTGCTCTCGACGCCCAAGCGACCCGTCGCGCCCTTCGATTCGTTTTGGTGTCGATTCGCGATCTCGACGCCGTCTTTCTCATTCGGGACGATGACAACACCGGTCAACGTCGCAAAGGTCTGGAACAGGGTCGCAATGAGAATGCTTTTCGTGACCGGATCGTCATTGGCGTGGCGCAATGCAAACGCGAATGTTGGGTTTTAGCAGGCTTCTTGCCCCAAGATTCAGTTGAACACAAACGTCTGCAAACGCTACGTGAGGAACTTGGAATGGACCCGACGTTACATGCCGAGTCCTTGTCCGCCATGCACGATCACGATGTGAAGAGCGCAAAGCGTGTTTTGGGAATCCTTACGGACCACGACTGGGATCGCGAAGTAACTTGCTGGAGAACGACTGACTTAGCAATCCTTCGTCAGTCGGGTCGCCAAACTGGGATCGTCGAATACTTGGACGAACTACAGACGCGTTTCGTGCCGTTGTTGACTGGCAAGTGAAAGTAGTTAGTTGATGCCGTTCGCTACTTCTTCACAATCTCAATCTTCCGAAACGCCACGGCGCCGTGATCGCCTTGGAACATGATGGGGCCGGTGGCGGATTCTTTGCCTGTTAGGCCGCCCGGCGTCGGACCATTCATTTCCACGTTCTCATGCAGCACCACTCCGTTCAGCGTGACCTTGATGAACTTAGCGGGCGAGATGCGCTTGTCGCCTGCGAATTTGGGAGCCTGAAAGACGATCTCCAATGTTTGCCACTGGCCGGGAGCTTTGGCGGCGTTCTTAGGTGGCTTGGCGGCGCTATACAGCGCGCCGAGATCGCCTTGGGTTAGCTCGCTGTCCTTCTTGCCGAAACTATCGAGCACTTGCACTTCATATTCGCCCATGACATAGACGCCGCTGTTGGAGCCTTTGGGGACCATGAGTTCCAGGCTGATCGTGCAATCGCCGTACTTCTCCGCGGTGAAGATATCGACACCGCCGCCAGCGGTATTGACCAACTCCGCCGCTTCCGCATTCGATGCATCGCTGACGGCGAGCGCGCCGGCATTGGCGGCGTCGAGTTTCGCAACGCCAACTTTCCACTTGCTCTTGGCTTTGTCGTTGCCTTTGAGTTCCCAGCCAGAAGTATCTTTGCCGTTGAAGGGGGTGATTGGTTTGGTGGAATCTGCGGCGAAACTAGTGGATTGTGCGCAGGCGATTATGGCCATTAGGGCCAGACCGCGAATCCAAGTGGTGCGAGACATGCGAGGCACTCCTATCTGAGGCAAAGGTGGAAAGGAATTGGCGAGTTCGGCCAGTAGCGGCAACGATTATTGTAGCGGCGCGATGTTCGCCATGCTCCTAGGGTTTATTACAATTCCTAGGCGTCCAGCAATTCGATTTGCCACTGCGGATCTCGCTCATTGCGCAGGCTATCGATTGACTTATATCCGTAGTATTGCAGGCTACCCCAGCCGAGTCCGATCGAAACGAGCAGCAAACACCAGGCAATGTCGCGCCGACGCAGTAGCAGGCGTCGATCGACGGACCTGGCGAATGACCGTTCATAGGCGCAGTACAGCAAAACGATCAGTGCCATCGCGATGAGGATCAACGGCAGCCAGCGCGCGAAGCGTTGTTGCGGCGTCAGCGATGGCCCAATCACTTGCACGGGAATCGGCGCGGATTGTGACACTATCAGCCCGGAGAGATTTGGTTCGCTCGCGATCAGACGATGATTGTGATAATAGACTTGCAGAGTATATTTCCCAGGCGCAGGTGGTTTCAAATAGGCGCGCAAGTCAAATTGGTAGGGCCCATACTTCTCGCCATGCGGAAAAGGTCCCGTTTGCGAGATGCCGCCACCCATAATCGAGAAAAAGTCAATCTCGGGAACTTGCTTGCCCTGTTCATCGGTGAGCGAGAACCGCCAGCGCTCGGGACGTCCGCCGCGATAGTCTCCGCTACGAACAAGAATATACGACTCCCGCTTGGTATCCACATTTTCCACATCGGCCGCCAGCATCGGCGACCACCTACGTTGCTCCTCATCCTTGAACGCAGTCACGTCAATCGCCAGTGGATCAGGCAGGTTCTCGGCGCGACGAAGCGCGGTTAACACTTCCAAATCGGCCGGATCGGGGAATTGTCCCACCTGGGGTTTGCTGCGCGCTCGCACGGCGGCGAGTTGTTCGCGTAATTCGACCACCATGCGGCGCTTGGCCATTTCGCACAGGCAGGGTTCGTACTCCTCAGATCGAGGTTGCGGCTCCGCAACTAATGTCTCTAAGCGGGCGGCAAGTTGCGCATCGGTGAAGTTAGCAAACTTGGTCACGACCGCCAATCGCGTCAAAGTGGCCGGATCGAGTTCATGAGATTGATTGCGAGGTGCCCGCAGCGCATATAGTCGCCGCTGCTCCTCCGCCATCGGTCGATAGTCCTGCCACCACGTCGTTCCCGCCGCCACGAGAATCGTCAGCCACAACAAATCTCGCAAAGAGTAACGCATGGTGTTTTCGCCTGGCTCAACGTACCTCGCCTGCCCGATTTCGCTGGCAGACGTTAGAATAACGTCTCTACGACTCGCCGTGTTACTCGTGATTTATTCCCATGTCTTCTCCCCTGGCACTGATTACCGGTTCGTCGCGCGGCATTGGCAAGGCGATTGCGCTGGCGATGGCGGGCGCAGGCTACGATGTGGTGGTAAATTACGCCCGCAGTCAGACGGCTGCTGAAGAGGTGGTGCGGGAGATTGAGGCCCTAGGACAACAGGCGTTGGCCGTGCAGGCGGATGTTGCTTTGCGCGAGGATCGCCAGCGGTTGCTTGATGCGACCCTGGCCAAATTCGCCCGCGTTGATTTGTTGGTGAACAATGCGGGTATCACCTCGCCCGGACGCTTGGACTTGCTCGCCGCGACCGAAGAGAGTTGGGATCAGGTGTTTGATACGAATCTCAAAGGCCCGTTCTTTCTGGCGCAGCAAACCGCTACCGCGATGATTGGGTTGATCGAAACGCAAACGATCGCGCGCGGCACGATCATCAACGTCTCCTCGATTTCCGCCTATGCCGTTTCGACGAATCGGGTTGACTACTGCATCGCCAAGGCGGCCCAGCAAATGATGACCTGGCAACTCGCCGCGCGATTAGCCGAACAAGGCATCAATGTGTACGAGGTTTGTCCCGGCGTGATCGCCAGCGACATGACCGCGCCGGTGAAGGAGAAGTACGATCGACTCATTGCCGAGGGGCTCTCGCCGATTCGTCGTTGGGGTCAGCCGGAAGATGTAGCGCAAGCCATCGTGATGCTCGCCTCAGGCGTGCTAGGCTTCAGCACCGGTGATCGCTTGAACATCGACGGGGGATTTCATATTCGCCGGTTGTGAGTCATTAATAAATAAAAAGTACTCATCACGCTCCGCGTGATGTTCCCTGATGTTGCCCCGCCACAGCTACATGGAAGTCGTGACTTGCAAACAGTTAGGGGTAGGCGAGTAGCGCGCAGGCTGGATTGTCCAACGGCATCACGCGGAGCGTGATGGACACAATGGTACTCATCACGCTCCGCGTGATGTTCCCACAGGTGGCCACGCCACAGCTACGCGAAAGACGTGACTGGCAAACGGGTGGGGCTAAGCGAGTAGCGCGCAAGCTGGATTGTCGAGCGGCATCACGCGGAGCGTGATGGACACAATGGTACTCATCACGCTCCGCGTGATG
>JBGSHH010001007.1:0-7419 GCA_041752355.1 Pirellulaceae bacterium
GCTGACCGGCAGTGTCGAGTCGCTGCGCGACCCGGCCGCGTTTCGGCGACTGTTGGGCACGCTCTATCGCCAGCGCTGGGTCGTCTATGCCAAGCCACCGTTTGGCGGAGCGGAGCAAGTCTATCGGTATCTCGGTCGTTACACGCACCGCGTGGCCATCTCCAACCAACGACTGATCTCGCTCGAGCAAGGCCGCGTGACCTTCTGCTACAAGGACTACGCCGACGGTGCCCGTGCCAAGGAGATGACGCTGGGCGCCGACGAGTTCATTCGGCGATTCTTGCTACATGTCTTGCCGAAGGGCTTCGTCCGCATTCGGCATTATGGTCTGTTAGCCGGTCGCAATGTGGATACCAAGCTGGCCGACTGTCGGAGACTCCTCGGCCATGACAACGCGCCTCAGGAGTTCGAGGACTCGGCCAGCACAAAGTCAGTCATGGGAAACAACAACGACAGCCCCGAGGCAGGTCTGCGCTGTCCGCGCTGCCAAGGACCGCTCAAGCGCCGCGAGTTGCCGCCGCTCCGCCTTCCTTGGCCTCGTCCTCCAACACCCAGGCGATCCGTACCGATCTTGGATTCCTCATGAAGCGCAGCGACCCGTTCTGCCATTCTTACCACTTGCGCACGTTCGGCATCTGCCGACAACGGGGATCTTCTGCGCGCCCAGGTAAACTTCACCCACCAGCGACAAACGCCAAGGCCGCACTGGTTCACCGCAAGGCTGCCGATCTGAACGCAGTTGCCTTGCGCAGCAACCTTGAGTCACACGCCGTCGGCTGACATAGAGACTCAAGGCGCTATGAAACGCCCATAGCCTCCCGCGCTCCGGGCTTCGTCAACACGCAGTTACGGGCATGTCTCGCTGCGCTCGACGCCCGTAAACCGCTTATCGTTAACCATTGCTGCGACCAGCAACTACTCCGAATCTCCGGTCAGAATGTCCGGAGACCGTGACACTCTGTAATTGCGAAGAGAAGTCAATCACGTCTCTCGCATCGGAGCGTTGACCGGCAGATAGTGCGCACGAACCTTGTCGGTGATACGCCAATTGTACAGCTGCTCGTCAAGCGTGTGACACTCTGCATTTGCCGATACCACCTATGCCAGGTGCCAGGATGTCTCTCTGACACAAGCTAAGTTCCCTGCTGGAATGGCAAAATGCCGCATAGCAGCGATTGCTGCAGGCAATCCGAACGTTGAGCCAAGTCCGACGATTAGCAACATGCCGCTGCCAGCGGCCGTGATGAGTGCAACTTTGCCTGTCATATGTTTGCCTTTGCTACGCGGATCAAGCGACCGTACCTCGTCGATTCACCGTGCGTGAACGCACGGTTGCGACGCGGACGAACTCCGGCAACTCAATCATCCACGGTGGTCACCACGGCGCCAACTCGGCACGCCCAGTAAATCGGGCACCAGCCGGCCAATCCTGTCAGTAGCAACTCCGTCTGCAACGTCAAAGCAACCCAAAGCTTCCAGTCTGTTGCATTGATCAGGCCCCAAATGGTGAGAGTCATGAGGCACAAAGCGAGCATGAGTCGCTGAAGTCGATCAGGAAATGGAATTCGTCCGTGCATCGCAAGCAGGATAGATCAGATGATGTGGTCGGGAGTTCGGATGACAAGATTGCGGATTTCGGTCATGTCTTCCATGGCAAAGCGGATGCCTTCGCGGCCGAGGCCGCTGTCTTTGACGCCGCCGTAGGGCATATTGTCCACACGCCACGACGGTACGTCGCCGATCACCACTCCGCCGACTTCCAACTCGTCCCATGCCTTTTGGATCTTGTAGATGTCGCGGGTGAAGATACCTGCCTGCAGGCCAAACACGCTATGGTTGACTTCGTTGATCGCGTCCTGAAAGTTGTGGAATCGGCTCAGCACGGCAACTGGACCGAATGCCTCTTGCGTACAAACCGACTGGTCTTTCGGCACCTCTTCAAGCAACGTCGCATCAAGCATCGCGACGTCTCGCTTTCCGCCGCAAAGTAACTTTCCGCCGGCATCAGTGGCGGATCTGATCCACGATTCGAGCCGAGCGGCCTCTTTCTCGGAGATCATGGGACCGATGGACGTGGCTTCGTCTTTCGGATCGCCGGCCACTAACTTCTTCGTTGCTTCGATGAGCCGGTCGTGCAGTTCGTCGTAGATGCTGTCATGTGCCAGGATGCGTTGCACGCCAATGCAACTCTGCCCCGATTGATAGAACGCTCCGAAGACGAGCCGCTCGGTGGCGTCTTGTAGATCCGCGTCGGCATCCACGATACAGGCCGCGTTGCCGCCGAGTTCCAGGACGACTTTCTTTTTGCCGGCGCGGGCCTTCAAGTCCCAGCCGACCGCCGGTGAGCCAGTGAAGCTGAGCAACTTCAAGCGATCGTCGGTGGTGAACAAGTCGGCACCATCGCGGTGGCAAGGAAGAATCGAAAACGCGCCCTTCGGCAAGTCTGTTTCTGCGAGAATCTCGCCGATGATCAAGGCTCCGATTGGCGTGCGGCTGGCCGGCTTCAAGACAAATGGGCAACCGACGGCGATCGCAGGGGCGACTTTGTGGGCGGCCAGGTTCAGGGGGAAGTTGAACGGCGAGATAAACGAGCAGGGGCCGATCGGCACACGCTTGAACATGCCGCGATAACCACGGGCGCGTGGCGAGATTTCCAAGTTCATCAGTTCGCCGCCGATCCGAACTGATTCTTCCGCCGCAATGCGAAACGTGTCGATTAGCCGCGACACTTCTCCGCGACTGTCCTTGATCGGCTTACCGGCTTCGATGCAAAGCGACATGGACAGTTCTTCAGACCGTTCGGTGAAGCGGATCACGCAATGATTCAACACCGCTTGTCGCTCATACGGTGGCATGCGGCGCATCGGCTCGGCGGCCTGGACGGATGCAGCGATCGCTCGCTCAATCGTGGCGGCGTCGGCCAATGCGACTCGCGTAGCAACTTCACCGGTGTACTTGTCGGTGACGGCAAGACCCGTGTTCGCCGCGACTGGCTCATTCGCAAGGTAGTACGGGTATGTTTCCTTCAGCATTTGCTTTCTCCTAACTGAGTCCGGCCACTGCTCACAAAGTGCGCACGCGTCCTGTGTCGAGGTCGTAGACGCATCCCATGATGAGCGTTCGCTGCTCTCGAACGGCTTTTGCAAGATCGGGTACCGCGTTGAGCTGCTTCACTGACCAACGGACATTCGCATCGACGGCCGCAGCGAGTCTCGTCTCAAACTCTCCCTCGGTGGCAACATTCCGCAATGCGAGTGCGATTTTGGAAACGAGCGTTTTAATTTCATCTGGTTCCTTCGCCTGCTGTTCGTTCGACCGCAAAGCTGCTGTGACAGCTCCGCAACCTTCATGCCCCATCACGATCACCACTTGCGTTTTCAGATGTTCGACGCCGTACTCGACGCTGCCCGTGACAACCGGATCGACAACATTGCCGGCAACGCGGATCACGAACAGATCGCCGAACCCCTGGTCGAATAGGATTTCGGGCGGAACTCGCGAGTCGCTGCATCCGAGAATCGTGGCGAACGGCTGTTGTCCGGCCGTCAGACGCTCTCTCCATTGCTGGCTAATGTGCGGATGAAGGAGCTTGCCACTCACGAAGCGTGCGTTTCCTCCCAGGAGTCGCTCGACCGCCTCGCGGCAAGATTGTGGGTGCCGTTCGGGCTCGGCGGCGCTCACGGCCTGCGGCAACGGCGCAGTCATCGCAACTCCCAGTCCACCAATCAAGATTCGGTGGAACGCGCGACGATTGTGTGCAGACGGTTGTTTTTCTAACACGCTTTACCTCAAATCTGTTTCAGAATCCAAAAACTAAGGCCCGCCAGTCCGGCGGCGATTGGCAACGTAACGAACCAGGCAAGTAGAATTGTCGCAATAGTCTTCTTATGTGCGTGGCCAGTGACAGCGCCAATGCCAAACAGCGACCCACAACTGACGTGCGTTGTCGAGACGGGTAAGCCGAAGCGGCTGGCTCCGATTACGATCAGACCCGTGACTAGGTTGGCCGTGAAGCCTTGCCCATGATTCATCGTTGTGATCCGCTGGCTCATGGTCTCGGCCACTCGACGCGCACCTACCAGCCCGCCAATCGCAATCACGGTTCCGACGAGAACGAGGCTCGTCGACACACTGAGATAGGGCGCTACGAGTAACATCGCGGCGATCTTTGGCGTGTCGTTTAGGCCGCGGGCAAAGCTCACCATGCCCGCAGATAGGAAGTGAAATCGATCGAGTGTATCGGCGGCTGATATTCCCAACACCTGCCCCTGATAACGGCTTTGACAGGTGACCGTGTCGCCTAAGGTTGTGGTCAGTTGCTCGGCTCGCTGAATCGCCACGGCATGATCGCTGGCTGGCAGGATTTCGACGGTTTCATTGCCCACGCAGAGGCAAATGTCGCGAGTAATTCCCAAGCGGTGGCGTGCCAGGCGCATCATCGGGTAAACCATCCCGGTTATGACGACGGCCATGATGGGACTGAGGGCCAACGGAAGCAGGAAATCTGACCCAAGATTCGACAGGTTCAGCGCCGATCCAGCTATCACACCAGTTCCAATCAGCGCCCCAACTAGGCTGTGCGTCGTCGAGATCGGCATGCCGAGACGTGTTGCCAATAGCACGGTCAAGCCCGCTCCCAGTGCAACTGCGGTCGCAAATGCGGGTTGCGTTGCAATCGCGTCATCTACGAGCCCCTTGCCGCTGAAACTCTTGATCAGGTTTCCGGCAAGTAAAAACGCGGTGATCGAGCCTAAAAACGTTGTGACGGTTGCCCAAAGCAAGGCTCGACGAAAGCTCGTTGTGCCGCTGCCGAAGAGCGTGGCAACGCCTTTGAAATTGTCGTTCGCGCCGTTCGCATAGGCGACACAGAGGCCTGCGATGAGAATGACTACAAAAACCATGTGCTCCATATTTCCTTTTCAATGTTCCAATGAGTGAATGTTCCGTTGTTCGGCAGCGTTCAAATCTTGCTGCTAAGCTCCTTGAATTCGTGATTCAGAATTCGGTCATTGTCGGAATAGTCCACGGGAATCTCGATGAGATGAACGCCCGGCGCGTCGAGGCAGTGCGATAGAAGCGGTAACAAGTCTTGGCTCGACGCGACTCGATGTCCTTGCGCTCCGTAGCTCTCCGCGTACTTGACGAAGTCTGGATTGCCGTAGTCGAGCCCGAAACTCTTCAATCCCATGTTCACCTGCTTCCATTTGATCATGCCATAGGCGTCGTCGCGGAGCACCAAGACGACGAGGTCGAGCTTCAACCGCACGGCCGTCTCTAACTCTTGCGAATTCATCATGAAGCCACCGTCGCCGCAGATCGCCATGACTTGCCGATCCGGATGAACCAGTTTGGCCGCCATCGCTGACGGCAGTCCGGCTCCCATCGTTGCCAAGGCGTTGTCGAGCAACACGGTGTTCGGCGCGGTCGCCTTGTAGTTCCGCGCGAACCATATCTTATAGACGCCGTTGTCGAGTGCGATGATTCCGCGTTTTTGAACTGCTTGCCTGACGGCGGCAACCAGCCGTTGCGGATAAATCGGAAAACGATCATCGTCGGCACCTTCGGCAACGCTGGCCTCGGCCGCCTCGCGAACTGTCATGAAGCGAGAGAACTCCCAGTGTGACTGTGGCTCCAAACTCTCCACCAACCGCCAGATGCTGTTGGCGATATCGCCTACGACTTCGACTTGCGGAAAGTAAACTGGATCGACAGACGCCGACGAGAAATTGATATGTAGGACCTTGACGCCTCCCGCGTGCATGAAGAACGGCGGCTTTTCGACCACGTCATGGCCGACGTTGATGATCAGATCCGCCGCCTCGACCGCACGATGGACGAAGTCATTCGCCGAAAGCGCCGTGTTTCCGAGAAACAATGGATCTCGCTCGTCAATGACCCCTTTGCCCATCTGAGTCGTGGCGAAGGGGATACCAAACTTGGCCACACACTTCCGCAGCATGTTGCACGTCCGTTTGCGGTTCGCGCCGGCACCAACTAACAACAGGGGCGACTTCGCCGCACGAATCATTTCGACTGCGGCGCGAATGGATTTCTCCTCGGCGACTGGTCGCCGCACGAGACTGGCAGGAATCGGTTCCTCGTCGACCTGCTCGGCGGCGATGTCTTCCGGCAATTCAAGATGCACAGCGCCGGGTTTTTCTTCTTGTGCCAGGCGAATCGCTTCGCGGACTCGTGATGGGATGTTGGCTCCACTCACGAGTTGCCGCGTATACTTCGTCAACGGACGCATCATGTCGACGACATCAATGATCTGGAACTGGCCTTGCTTACTCGTCTTGACTGGCTTTTGCCCCGTGATCATCAGCATCGGCATGCCGCCTAGCTGCGCGTAAGCCGCGGCCGTTACCAGGTTCGTTGCTCCTGGCCCAAGCGTGGAGAGACAAACTCCCGCCTTGCCCGTCAGTCGTCCGTACGTTGCTGCCATGAACCCGGCAGCTTGTTCGTGCCTAGTCAGGATCAGCCGGATATTCGACCGCGACAGCGAATCGAGGAAATCGAGATTCTCTTCGCCTGGGATGCCAAAGACTAACTCGACGCCTTCGTTCTCCAGGGCTTTGACGAATAAATCAGAGGCTTTCATGGTGATTCCTGTGCATTGTGCTTGGCGAGGACTCAATGGAGTCATTCCCGCTCCGCAGCTTCGGCGACGGCACCGGCCACACGAGGTGCGACGGAACGGTCTAACGGATCAGGCAGTACTCGTTCCGGTGACGGATCTGTTGTTGCGGCGGCCAATGCGCGGGCGGCGGCAATTTTCATTTCTTCCGTGATCGTACATGCGCACGCATCCAAAGCGCCACGAAAGATTCCTGGAAATGCGAGCACATTGTTGATCTGGTTGGGAAAGTCGCTGCGTCCTGTACCGACTACGGCGGCACCGCCACGCCGCGCGTCGTCCGGCATGATCTCAGGGATCGGGTTGGCCATCGCTAGAACGATCGAGTCCTTTGCCATTTTGGAAACGTCGTCCGCGGAAAGTAAACCTCCCTTACTGACGCCGATGAAGACATCCGCTCCGACGAGCATGTCTTGAAGCGTCCCTGCGCGGTTCTTGCGATTCGTGTACAGCAGAAGTTCGCGTTTGTAGTCGGCCAAATCGTCACGACCTTTGTGAATGGCTCCCTTCGAGTCACACACAATGACATCATCTACGGGTATGCAGACATTGGGCGAGTGACCGACGCAACGCAGCAGACGTGCGATGGCTGTGCCGGCAGCACCCGCTCCGTTGATCACGACTTTCATCTGGGTGATGTCGCGTCCGAGCACTTTGGCCGCGTTAAGTAGCGCTGCCAGCAGGACGATCGCCGTGCCGTGCTGATCATCGTGAAAGACTGGAATGCCGATGTCCTGCAACTGTTGCTCGACGGCAAAACACCGTGGAGCCGAGATGTCTTC
>JBGSHH010001008.1:0-2615 GCA_041752355.1 Pirellulaceae bacterium
CGACGCCGTGGTCGTGACTTAAGACGAACCGAGCGGCAAGCTTCCTTCCGTGAAGCGATGAGAGAGGCCGGCGATCAACGATCGACACGTGCCACAGACAAGAGCCATTTCCATCGTAGGTCGATGACTGCGAGAGTCAACCGCGAGGGCGATGGGATGACTGTTTTGTTACGCGATGCAATGGAAAGTTGTTTGCGACGGTGGAGAATTATTCATGTCAGCGATTGCTAGCAGAGAGACATAGTTCTCGCCTACTTGTTCCCAGTATCCTCCTTGGGAACAGGCCGTCGCGAAGGTCTGCGTTCACTAAAAACGCAATTAGGGATCAACCTTCTCGACGTTATCCCGAATTTGCACTTCCGCAATGGACGCCAATGGCAATACTACTTCGCGCAACTTGGAATTGCCCGCAACTCTGGCACCCATTGGTTTCAACACCATGAAATCATCTTGGACGTCCGTGATCTGGTAAACGACATTGCCAATGCCCAATTCGGGGCGGGGTGTCAACAATTTCTTTTCGCGATCGCCTTCCAGGACTTCTAGGGTGACGCGACTATCTAAAGTCGGCGACGCCATGTAAACATACTTTCCCTTCGCCAACCATTTAAAGGCGACTCTTTCTTTCGCCGGCGCATTCTCCGCTTGGCCGCGTACCATGATCGCGGTGATCAGCAGTACGCCCAACGACAACGCCACCGCCAGCAATCGGGAGTTCCGTTTCATGTTATGCCTCACGCCTTGAGAATTGTTTTTGAGACGCTGCGCTAAGCTTAGCGAATGGGAAAAGCGCATGCAACGTTTTCCGCGTTGCGAGTTTACTTTCATTTGTTCCCACGCAGCAGGCTTGGGAACGAGATTAGCCAATCATGATCTCTTTGAACGACGTGATCTCTTCATGCCCGTGGCCATCTTCCACCGGGGCGTTGCCGGGGCGTTTGACGAGACCGGTTTTTAGTCCGGCGGCTTTCGCGGCGTCGAGTTCGGCGACCACATCGCTCAGAAACAGGATCTGTTCCGCAGGCAGCGCGAACTCCAAGGCAATATTGGCATAGCTGGCCGCTTCTTTCTTGGGGCCGGTCGTGGTGTCGTAATGCCCGCGAAACTGTTTGAGCAGGTTGCCACGCGTGGTGTGACTGAAAAACAACTTCTGCGCTTGAATGCTGCCGGAAGAGTAAATCCGCACATCGAGCTTGGCGGCGTTCCAAGCGGTGAGTGCGACCGGCACATCCTCGTAGACTTGCGATTGCAACTCGCCACTCTTGAAGCCTGCTTGCCAGACCAGGCCTTGCAACTGTTTCAGCCCGGTCGCTTTCACATCGCCATCCATGAGCGCGAACACGTCGACGCATAGGCTAGGAACATTGCCGGAGGCGGCGCACCAATCGTCTAGCGACGCATGGCCGAGATCCTTGGCGGTTTGTTCCAAAGCCTGGGCCAGTTCTTGCTGCCCCCAATGGCTGCGCATGTACTCTTCCAATTCGCGACGAACGTAGGGAAACATCACGTCGTAGACAAAGCTGACCGACGACGTGGTCCCTTCAATATCGAGCAAAATTCCGCGACCGGTGAATTCCATTACACCTGCACCGCCTTGTTGAAGTCACCGCCGCTGACCGGCAGGTACTGTGGACCCAAGCAGAGCGGCGTGTACTTTTCATGCACGCCGTGTTCGACGTAGTTCGGTGTCCAGCCAGACATGTCCTGAAACAAGCGAATGCAGCGAATTTGCTTGTCGCTGCAAAGATCGAACCAATGCAGCGTTCCCATCGGCACGTTAATCAAATCGCCTGACTCGACCTGTACGGCGAACACGGGGCCATGCTCGGGATGGATATGAAACACGCCGCTCCCCTTCACGGTGAAGCGCACTTCATCCTCGCTATGCGTGTGTTCCTTGCTGAACTTCGCGAGCAAGGCGTCGAGGTTGGGCGTATCGGGATTGACGTTAATCACGTCGGCGGTGACGAAGCCACCCGCCGCTTTTAGACGCTCGATTTCGGGCGCGTAGGCGGTGAGGATTTCCTCGCTAGTGGCGTCGGGACTGCTTAGCCGACCTTCCACATCCCACTTCTCGTACCAGATGCCAAACGGTTGGAGAAAACTGCGGATCTCCGCGACGTCGGTGATCTCGCGGTTCTCGTCTTGAATGCGAATGCGTGCCATGGAGTGTTTCCTTGCTGAGGGAGTTGATTTTGCCTCATTGTGCTCATCACGATCCGCGTGATGCCGCTCGACTCACCACTTCTAAACTACGAAGTAGTCAGCATCCGAGGCATCACGCGGAGCGTGATGAGTACTCGATTACATCATCGCTGGGAGCGCCGCGGCGAGCATCATGCGCCGCGCGGTGCATTCCAGCAGGAACTCGAAAATCTCAATATGCCGCCGCGCTTCGGCCACGTCGCGACCCCAGGTGTAGAGCCCGTGCTTGCGAATCAAATAGCCGAACTTAAGCGGATTCTCGGTATCGCGCAGCCGAGGGCGAACTTGCTCGGCTAGTGTGGGAATGTCTTGTGTGTTTTCAAAGATCTCGATCCAGGCGCTGTGCTCGTGCGTTGTCACGCCAGCAAAACCTTTGAGCATTTCGTAGCCTTCGATCGTGAAACCACCTT
>JBGSHH010001009.1:0-1740 GCA_041752355.1 Pirellulaceae bacterium
ACAACAATACCCCCGCCACGCCCGTTGTCAGCGCGCCGAAAAACCGTCCGATGATCAGAAGCCCACTTAGCCCCACAATCCCCACGCCGACACTCGCCTGTGGGTTTGGCGCGCGTATCAAGAATCGCTGCATTGCCATGACACTTACCAGCGTCGCACCCAGCGGCAACGCCGCCGCGCCGCCCTTCACATACCCTGCCAACATGATCGCCAGACCGGAGCAGACGATGGTCATTGCCAATGACAATGCCACCGAAATGCTCGGTGAAGAACGCTCCCCAAGCCAGGCCAATGATCCCCATAACAACGCAGTTGACACGGCGCAGACGGTCAAGATGCCCAGCGCTTGCCAAAACGTCCATTCGGGATCGTCGCCGGCGAGGTAAACGGAACCATGCAGTAGAATGCGCCCCAGCGACGCCACAAGCAGCATCCGCAGCGACCAAATCAATCGTCTCGGCGCACGCTCCCACACCGCCAGCAACTCGATCCCAATTGCCAAGGGCAACACGACAACGAGCAGGCGATCGAGACCATTCACCGGCGGGAAGGTGATGCGCATGCGCAACATCGCGTATCCCGCCACCAGTCCCGCCGCGATGCCCACAACACTCGCCAACGGGCTACGAGTTCCCTTGCTTGCGGACTTCCACAACCAATCCATCGCCAGCATGCAAATCATGCTGGCGAGTGCGGCCGAACCTATCGCCAGTAGATACAACCAAGGATCAGGCATGGGCTATTTACGTACGCCTTCACAATCGATCATGATCAGCGCTTCGTCGCCGATGGCGCCGATTTGGCCGGGATCGAAACCAAAGTCGCTACGTTTGAGCGCCAACTCCGTCGAGAACGCCACACGTTTGGTACCTTTGAAATCGTGCTCCTTGCCACCTTTCATCACCAGCGTGACTTCCTTCGTCTTGCCATGCATCGTGAAGTCGCCCTTGACTTCATAACCACCATCGATCGCTTTGACGCTCTTGCTCTTAAACGTGATGTTTGGGAATTGCTTGGTGTCGAAGTAATCTGGCTGGCGAAGATGCTCATCGCGTTTGACGTTGGCGGTATCGATGCTATCGGCTTTGATGGTCAACGTGAACGTGGAATTCGCTGGCGTCTCACGATCGATCGTGAACTTGCCATCGGCTTCGTTGAACCTGCCATGAATCCAGCTGATATCGAGATGCCTCGCCTTGAAGCTGATCGAGGAATGCACGCCATCGTAGGCGAACTCATCCGCCGCCGCGGCCGGTTGAGCCAACAACCCCCAGCCGGTGCCGATCATCGTAGCGAGGAGCAATGTGGAGAGAATCTTTTGCATGAGCTTTTTCCTGAGCATGGAAGGTGGGAAGCGAACGGAGGTGTCCAAAAGCGGACCGCCTCGCTATCGTAAGCCGACGACGCGCGTGAGTAAAGCAGCGCGCGGCAGCAACTTCTCGCCCGCCTACATTTTCTCCATGTTTCTAATGCCGCGCCGCAATTTGCAAGCGTGGCAGTACGCGGTTGATAGTCGCGCAAGACGACTTTTTGCGCCAGGTGTCAACCGCTACGAGAATGCAATCTACATTTTCGGCAACTGCTTGCCCTTGGATATTACCTGCGATAGGTTCATTGCATGCCACGCACCGCACGAGCATCGAAGGAAACTGGGCGGCTGCCTGGCGGGGATGCGTCACTGCTGTCGCCGAGCCCGGTGCTACGCGGGGCGGACTGGAGCGCGCGCTGCGTCGCAGTCTC
>JBGSHH010001010.1:0-2819 GCA_041752355.1 Pirellulaceae bacterium
TCATCGCGATGGACTTGGAGATCGATCCGAGCAGAAACATGGCATCGGTGTTCTTGGCTTTGCCGAAGGCCCGCGCGAACGTGAGGTTCGGTTGGGACACATACAGCACCGCGCTAGCCACCTCGCGTTTGGTGACCGCGCGTGCCAGAATCTCCGCCGCTTCCTCCAGGCGATCTTCTTTGATCGCCGCCCAAAGTGGCGATCCGCACGCCAGCGCCACGCCGCACTGCAACACGTGTCGTCGGTTCATCGTTTCAGCTTTCTAAGTGTCGGCTGTTTCGAGAGCTACTCAGTCGCGTACCACATCCCAGCGGATCTTGTAGAGACGTTCATCAGGGAGCTGGATAGTCTTCGCTGGCGAAAGCAGGCGAATCGTATCGCTCCACCAAACTTTCTCCGCATGATTGGCCTGATGATAGACAATCTGGCCAGTCGTTGGATGCTCGTCGATGGACTTGATGGCGACAGCATCGGCCAAAGGCTCGAAGGGGGAGAACTTCTGTTCTTTCGTGTCGAAACGATAGACGGCGGAATTGGTGGTGATCGAGAGATATCGCTCGTCGCGCGCGGGCGAGAGATCGTGTCCGCCAGCGGTTGGCAACTTCCAGCGATCCTTCACGGCGAGTTCAATCTTGTCATTGGCTTCTTGGATTGCGACCAAGAGCAATTCATCACTGCCCAGCGCCCAAAGTCGCTCGCGCTGCTTGTCCCAATGGGCGCCATGCGCGCCGGTGAGTTTCAGCTTCGCATCCGGCGCGAGCTTTTCTCCGGATGTTTTCAGCGAAAACAGCAGCAATTCATCGCCCCCGGAACTTGAAGCGACGGCAATCCGCTCCTTCGGCAACAGGCAAGCGCTATGGGCGTTCTTGACGGAGGTGAAGAAGAGACATTTCTTGCTCTCGCGATCCACCAGCGCCACACCGCCCGATGACGACGTGATGAGCAGCTTGTCGGGATAGGGTTTGCAGTCGTCCGTGGTACGAAACTGCCCGTGCATTGCGGCCGGGATCTCCGGCGAAGCGGTGGCTTGCCAGCGCCATAGTCGGTCCGCTTCGACGGAGCGTTCCTGCGCAGAACTGATGACGAAGACCTCGGCTCCGCCACAGCAGATAAGTCGCTCTTGGGCGCGCGCATGGGCGACCCATATTGCGAGGCATAACAACGCGCAGCCTAGTCGCAGCAGAGATTTCATTAGAGCGTTTCCAATTACGGAAGAAAGGTCATTCATTCGGCCGGTCGCTGCCAGGGTGTTGCTCCGCCGCGCTGGATATGGGCTCGCAACGCGGCGCTCAGTTCATTGGCTTTCGACTTGTTGGCATCGATGAGATTGTTCGATTCTTGGGGATCGTCGTGAAGGTTATAGAGTTCCAGCGGACTAAAGGGATCGTTTTGCAGCAGCTTCCAATCACCGCGAATGATCGCCTCGTAGCTCTTGCCACCGTACTTGCCTCCTTCGCGTCGCACAAAATACAAATCGCGCGGCGCCGTGATGCTCTTGCCTTGCCATATCGGCAACAGGCTCAGCGCATCCAGGTCGGCGGCGGGCTTCGCGCCGGCGATTTCTAGAAACGTGGGGAAGAGGTCGAAGTTCAAGCCTGCATAATCGCTGCGTGTGCCAGCTTTGATCTGAGCCGGCCAGCGCACCATGAACGGTACCCGCAGACCGCCGTCGTAATGGCTTTGTTTGCCGTCGCGCCACGGTTGGTTGTTCTGCGCATGCGGCAGCGAACCGCCATTGTCGGACGTGAAGACGACGATCGTATTCCGCTCGGCCCCCGTCTCCTTCAGTTTCGCCAGCACTCGGCCAATGCCTGCGTCGAGGTGTTCGATGAAGGCGACGTTCTTCGCGCGCTTGTCGTCGAGTTGCGGCGCGCGCTCCTGCACCTTGGCAAGCCAATTGGCAGGCGGCTCGATGGGAAAGTGGGGCGCGTTGTAGGCCAGGTATAAGAAGAAAGGGTGGTCCGGGTGCTTCGTTCGCTCCTGTAAGTACTCGATCGCCCAGTCGGAAAACAAGTCGGTGGCATGTCCTGACGGATCGATGGTTTTGTCATTCAGGCGCATATAGTTGTGGCCCTGCCGCCGATGGGTCGTGTAACTATCCATCATGTCGCCAAGAAACCCATGAAAGAACGCGAAGCCCCGTTCGTTGGGTGTGTTGGGCGATTCCAAGCCGAGATGCCATTTACCGATAATTGCCGTGTGGTAGCCAGCCTTTGTCAACTCATCGGCAAGTGTCGGTACGCGCGGATCCAAGTAGCCCCACGAATCCGCAGGCTGTGTACGTATCACGCCTGGCACGCCCACGCGATCGGCAAACCGCCCCGTTAACAGCGCGGCGCGCGACGGCGAGCAGACCGTGCAGTTAGCTCGCATCGCTGTGAACAACATCCCTTCGCTCGCGATCCGGTCAATGTTCGGCGTGCGCGCATCGGACGGATGATACGTCGAGACATCGCCGTAACCATGATCGTCCGTGAAGATGAGAAGAATATTGGGGTTGGCGGCATGTACGGTCGTTGTGGTGATCAGGCACCAGATAACCTGAAGGATCACGATTAGCCCCAGCCTGCGATTGTGGCAACAACGAGTCATGATCTGTGGGCAACTCCCTGGTGTGCGAACTGGTACTGTTGGCTGTGCGAAATAGCATGCCACGATCAGCAGGAAGTGCGCGATCACGACCTTTTTCATTAGCTGCTCAGGCGACTGCATTTTGCGGACAGCGTTCACAGTAGCAAGTCGCGCACCGCATCGCAACTTTCGGCGGTCGATGGCTTTATGAGACTAAAGCGCAACCGTGCGGAGCGCGCTGACGGGCC
>JBGSHH010001011.1:0-2879 GCA_041752355.1 Pirellulaceae bacterium
TCTCCTCTGCGTTCGAATTCCATCGCGCCGACGGTCAATTCTCTCAAGCGAATCAAGCCACGGCGCGCGAGCGTTTTGACGGTACCAAGCGGCATATCCAAAAGTTCACTGATCGCCGATTGAGAGAGACCGCGAAAAAAATTCAATTCCAAAACTTGTCGTTCATCGCCCCTGAGTTCTTTGAGCAATTCGCGAACATGAGTCGCCTGTTCATGCAATTCCAAACCACTCAATGGCAAGACCAAAGGCGTCGAGTCCGTTGTCTCCAGCGAAGTTGTGTTGGGTTGCCGCACTTGTTTGCGGTGACGGTCGATTAATCGTCGGCGGGCGATCATGGCAACAAATGTAGCCTCGGACGGCTCTCTCCGAGGATCGAATCGCGGAGCGTGACGCCACAAGTCAAGGAAGATTTCTTGCACTGCGTCCTCGGCATCGCTAATGGTGGGCGACAATCGTCGCGCCAGCGACCACACGAGTCCGCCGTAACGTTCCAGACACTGCTCCACAGCCCCCGGTTTTTCCGCGGCTACTTTGTCAAGGAATGTGTCTGACACGCTGGATTCGATCCCAAGCGGATAGGGTGATTGTCCTTCGTCAGCGGAATCAACACAGACTGGAGTTTGCCGAAAGCGCCGCTAACCCAATATCCGCCTACACAAGCGTACTCGCTGGGAAAGCCCAATCGGATTCACTTTCCCAGCGATTTTTGTGGGATTCTGGCGATTACCCCTGGGAAGACATCTTCGGGCTAAACGGATGTCAGCCGACCCTAAGTTGTTAGCTTCGCGATGGATCGCACGCTGAAATCCAGTGAAGTTTCAGTTAAACACAGGCATTTGATCGATGTTAAGCCGCCAAATCGCAAAGTTCAGCACTGCGGCAAAGCCGACCCAGGCGAGGTAGGGGATTAACAACCATCCACCCAGCGTCGAAAAACGGAAAAAGCTGAGGGTTGTGGCCGCAATAGCCAGCCAAAGCACGAGGATTTCTAAAAACGCCCAACCGGGCTGATGAAGGCCAAAGAAGATCCACGACCAGCCCACATTGAGTGCGATTTGCAGTCCGAACAATCCAAGCGGAATTTTAGTTCCCGTAAAACCCGCTGGTTTCCAAACCTGCCAAGCGGCAATGGCCATGCAAATATATAGCATGGTCCACACGGGGCCGAACACGTAGTCAGGCGGGTTGAATGATGGCTTGGCTATTGTCCGATACCACCCATCAATTTCGGGCGTCGTGAAGGCAGCCCCCACGGCACCCGCGCCGAGGCAGACGGCTAGCCAGAGTCCGAGGCCGATCCAACGCATGCGTTCGGTCATAAGTTCGTGCTTTCGCTTCCCAGGTAAACCGCAATGACTGCGTTTCAGGACACTCGTTGCATTGTATCCAAGTTATTGGAGACAGCGCACCAACCAAACATCTCGGCTGGCTTCGGCGGCAGTTGAACGACTCGTTAGTTACAGAATCTTGTGCGGCCGGAAGATTTCGGAGTTTTTTGAATCCGTTGTTGAAAGTTGAGCGAATACGTTGGCGAGCCGCTCAAATCGAACTGTGCACAGTAATAACTTTCAGTCCGCAGAATCCGCTTCCAATCACAAGGAAAACAAGATGAAGAAGTTCGTTGTTGGTATGCTAGGTCTGGCGTTAGTGGTGGCAATTTCGGCCGTGGGCCGGGCCGAAGAAAAGAAAGACATCGTGGACACGGCAGTTGGAGCGGGCAGCTTCAAGACGCTCGTAGCTGCCGTGAAGGCAGCAGGCCTCGTCGAGACGCTCAAGGGTAAGGGGCCATTCACGGTGTTCGCACCAACCGATGAAGCCTTTGCCAAGTTGCCCAAAGGCACCGTGGAATCGTTACTCAAGCCAGAAAACAAGGAGAAGCTGATCGCCGTACTAACGTATCATGTGGTGGCTGGCAAAGTCATGGCTAAGGATGTTGTGAATCTTACAGAAGCAAAAACCGTCCAAGGTTCGGAAGTGAAAATAACGGTTAAAGATGGTAAAGTGATGGTGGATGGCGCGAACGTTGTGAAAACAGACATTGAAACGAGCAACGGTGTCATTCACGTCATTGACGCCGTGATCCTGCCGAAGTAACTCGGGCGGGGAACAACCAATGGCGAGTCGCGAGGTCGGTACTCAATCCGACCTCGCTTCGTTGGTGTTTCATGAGAGAGGTTGATTTGCAAACTCCGCTCCTACCACGTATCGCAAAGGGCGACGGCACTGCGATCGATGACTGCATCGATCGCTACGGTGGACTCGTGTGGTCGCTGGCCCGTCGACTATCACTTTCTCCGGCGGACGCCGAGGACGCTGTTCAGGAGATTTTTGTCGATCTGTGGAGAAACGCGGGGCGATTCCGCGAGGACGTCGCCCCAGAGGTGACCTTCGTGGCGATGTTGGCCCGTCGCCGATTGATCGATCGATTGCGCAAGAATCGTCGCGATTTAGAGGCGCAACCCATCGATCAGGCTGCTTTGGAACAAGCTGCTCCCATGGAAACGCCCACCGCTGAATTGGCAGAAGAAGGTTCGCGTGCCACCGCCTGTCTCGACCGCTTGCGTCGTGACGAGCGGCAAGTTTTGGAACTGGCGATCTACCAAGGCTTGCCGCAGACTCGAATCGCCGAGTGTACTGGCTTGCCTCTGGGTACGGTCAAAACACATGCTCGACGCGGCTTGGCACAACTTCGGGAATGCATGCAGGCACGAGGCCCGCTACGTCCACAAGGAGTTGCCGTGTTATGAGCCAACAACTCCCCGAACGTAACGATCGCTGGGAAGATCTACAGGTTGCGCGCCTATTGTTTGGCTTGGCACCTGATGAACAAGCGGAATACGACGCGTTGGCGGAAGGTGTGCCTGCGGAAGAATTGGAAG
>JBGSHH010001012.1:0-2524 GCA_041752355.1 Pirellulaceae bacterium
CTGTTCCTCGACATGCTGAACGAACTGCTCAAAGGCCGCCTCGCTCGGCTCATAGGGGGGCGAGATCCCATGCCAGAGCAGATTTACGACGATTAAGCCGACCGTGGCGTACGGTAAGTGATAAAGCGGAGCGTCGGAGCCATACGGCAGCAGCATGTCGGGAATCTCTGGCGTGTTCCTTCACCAAAGATTCCAGAAATACTCCGTTGGCAGGGTGTTGTCAAGTTTGTGGAGAGATCCACGCGATTAAGTCGGATGGACCTCTAGCTACCACTTTAAGCCAATGCCTTCGCCGCCGCTGGGACGATCGGTGCCGCCGCGCAAGTCGCCCTTGCGACGCTGAATGACTGGGGCGCGGGGAGCTTCATCGACTTCTTCGACAGGCTTCTTTTCGCCGGTTTTGGGCTCAGGTGGCTGCAAGGTAGCTTTGAGCGACAAGGCGATGCGCTGGGCACTCTTGTCGACTTCCAGAACCTTCACTTCCACTTCCTGCCCTTCGTTGACGTGGTTTTGCACGCGCTGCACGCGATGATGGGCGAGTTCGGAAATGTGAATCAAACCCTCCACACCAGCGCCGATTTTCACGAACGCGCCGAAATTGGCGATCCGCGAGACGACACCTTTGACGGTCGATCCGATCGGGAAGCGAGCGTCCACATCATTCCAAGGATGCTCCGCTTCGTTGCGGAGCGATAGGCCGATCTTGCCGGTCTCGGGATCGATCGATTCGACACGAACGGAGACTTTTTCGCCTTCTTTGACGACTTCGCTCGGATGTTTGATGCGGTCCCAGCTCATTTTGCTGATATGCACCAGGCCATCGACGCCGCCGATATCGACGAACGCGCCGAAGTCGCGAACGCTACGCACGATGCCATCGCGCGATTGGCCCACTTCGAGGCTCTTCAGCGTTTGTTGTTTGGTTTCTTCCTTCTCGCGCTCGAGCATCGCTTTGCGACTGAGCACGAGATTCTTGCGATTGGGATTCGCTTCCGTCACCACGCAAAGCATTTTTTCATCGATGAACTGACCAAGATCCTCGACGCGATAAAGCGAAATCTGACTGGCGGGAATAAAGCCGCGAATGTTGTTGACCGTGCATTCCAAACCGCCGGTGTTGGCAGCGGTGATTTTGGCGTCGACGACCGAGCCCTCGTGGATGTCGGCCCAGTCGCTGACTGCGACCGCGGAGCCGGGCACACTCACTTCATACAGCCCGTCTTCGGCGTTGTAACTGCGAATGATGACTTCGCGTTGCGCGCCGACTTCCGGTGCTTCGCCCATGGTGCGTAGCGAAGCAACACCCTCATTGCGACCATCGAGCGAAAAGAAAACGTCGTCATTATGGACGCGGATCACGGTCGCATGATAGCTGGATTCGATTTCGAGCTCTGTACCGGTCCGATTGACGATGTCTTCCTTCAAGATGCTCTCGAAGGACATTTCGCCTAGCGCAGCAGCCATCTCTGCTTCCAAATCGGCCGATAGTGCGCCGCGCTTTGACGGCACCGTTACCTTGCCTTGCGGGGCTTGTTTGGAATTCTGCCGCCCTGGCATGGGCGAGAGGGGCTTGTCCTCATCGACTTCGCGGGGGGCGTCGTCGCTGCCATCGGCCGCAGTACCGGCGTACTTCTCCGTGTCCCGCTTGGGGGGCGGAGCCGGTGGCGCAGCAGTGGGGCGCTCTTGCGCGGCCACATTGCCGCTGGCGCGACCAATTTGCATCACCAACTTGCCAGAGCCAGGCGCAGGCTTGGGGGAGTTTTCCGAAACAGACGATTCGTTTGGATCTGCGGACATCGCGACCGCTACCTCGAAGACAGGCCAGTGGGATGGGGGTAAACTACGCATTGCCGCCGGATGCGACGAACCAATAAGTGTAGCACGCGGAGAATGGTTTGTAACCAGTGGCAAAAGAGAGCGTCGCCGGTCCTGTTCGTGCGGGAGGATTGCGAGGCGTGGGAAACGGCGTTACCTTTGGCTGCGAGTAAAGAACTAAGTACCAGGAGGCCCACATGGATGACCCACGAGACATGCTGGCTCATCGGGCCAGACGCATTGTGCGGCAGCGACTGGAGAGCTTACAACGCGCAGGCGTGGAACAAATTCGCAAGCCTCCCAAGTTCGCACCCCCGCCTCCTTCGCTGCCGACCACCATCGCTCCCACCATGAATCGGCCAGCGTTACCGCCGCGCGCCGAACCGACTAGCGCTAAGCGCGCAACTCCAACCGACAACAACGCTTCGGCCCCACACGTGCCCCAACCCTCGCCCTCGGAAGAGATCATGCCTCGCTCGAAGAGTCCGGTCGTCGGCAAACTCCCCGCCACCAAAGCGGAACGGATTGCCGCCTTGGACGAGTTGCGCTGCGAGGTTGCCAAGTGCAAACTCTGCCCTGCGCTTGCTTCGACGCGGACGCAAACAGTGTTCGGTGTTGGCAATCCTCAGCCTACCGTTTTGTTTTTTGGCGAAGCACCAGGTGCAGATGAAGACGCGCAAGGCGAACCGTTTGTGGGTCGCGCGGGGCA
>JBGSHH010001013.1:0-2556 GCA_041752355.1 Pirellulaceae bacterium
TTGGAACAAATCGGCACGCGCACCGTCTTCATGGCGCGCGTGGTGATCTTCCTCTGTCTCTTGATCGGTTGCGGCTTCATCGGCATACTCACGCTCGGCGGTTTGCAACTGCTGGGCATCCTTCCGCCAGGTTCGCGATGACTCCATCGCCGTTGGATACCCTACCTCTTTAACCGCGCTCGCATCTTGTCCACGATCTCGGGCGTGGGGAGTTTGGCCGATTGCATCACCAGATGGGCGAAGTTGTCGGCAAGAATTTCGTCGGGGTGGATGATGTAGCCGGTGTTCCTACCGATCTGCTCGGCATACGAGGCCAGGCCGCGCGGTTCGAGCAGACGTGGCTGGCCATCCTGCTCCACTGCTTGCCATTGGCCATCGCGCTCGGCGACGACCAACAGTTTGAATTGCATGAGCATGAACAGCGACTTGCCTGCCGCCGGATCGAATTTCTCCACCTTGGCCAGCAGAATCGGCACCGCGAAGACTTGCTCCTCGTCGGAAAGTTTCAAGGCGATGACGGCATCGAGTTGGGGCGCGTCGGGATTGGTAATGACATGGTTGCGCAGCGCGAGAGGGAGCGCGATCGGTGGCACCTTTTGAAAGCCGATGAGGGCATACAAGTCGCGGCGCAGTTCGGGGTTCTGCGTGCTGATGACGTGGAACAGTTCGTGGGCGAGCAAGCGCCGCAGACCATCCTCTTCTTGGCGGATCATGTTCTCCGGCAGCACGATCGCTGCACCGCGACAGTAGGCAGCGCCCGATTCCTCACGTCCGGTGGTCCGAATGAGCAGAATCTCCTTCGGCTCGGGAATCTTGAGTTCGGCGATGCGGTCGCGGACGAATTCAATCGCCTTGGTGACCGACGCAACCTCTTCCGCAGGCCAGTTGGTGACATTGTCAGCATATAGCTTGAGCAGATCTTCGGCGGCGACTTCACGATCGGTATTGAGCCGGCATTGCAAATCGAAAGTGCTGAGCGCGGCGGTGAAAGTATCGCGCTTGGCAATCGCTTCGCGTCCTTCTGCGACCGAAGCGAAACGGACGACCGTTTGCGGCGAAAGGCGAACTTCAGCCGGCTCGGCGGCGACGAGACGACCCGCCCAACAGACGAGAATTCCGCACCAGACCGCCGAAAAACAACTACGCATCGGAAATTCCCAGGAAAGAAGTGGTCTTGGTAACCAGAGCCTTGGGCACCATAATAACCCGGATTAGGCAAACTTTCCGCTCCCGATTGTAGTTTTGGCATGGCACGCTGGCCGCGACAAGCTTGGACAACGCTGTTTACCTACGGCACGATGTTTCTGCTCTTTCCCATCCTTTGCTGGTTGGCCTACGCTTTTGTGCGCGGCTGGCTTTTTTGACAGGAGAGCAACGGTATGGACGACCTGGAATCAAACCCGCTGACCGACGAGCGCCGGCGCGCCCTCATGGAGTTACTCGAAACGCACGATCAGGCGCATTTGCTCGCTGGCTGGCAGGAGATGTCGCCGTCGCAACAGCAGGCCCTCGTGAAGCAATGTGAGGCGATCGATTTTGATCTTTTGCGTGCTCAGCGAAAGTTTTTGAGCGCGACGGATGAAACAGAGCTCCCACCCTCCCAGGTCAACTCTCCCCCGGCCATCGTCGCCGGCGCGACGGACAATCGCTTCTCCGCCGAGGAAGCGCGTCAGCGCGGTGAAGCCGCTTTACGCGCGGGGCAGATTGGCATGATCCTCGTCGCGGGTGGACAAGGATCGCGACTGGGCTTTGAACATCCCAAAGGGATGTTTCCGATTGGCCCGGTTTCCCAACGAGCATTGTTTCACGTCTTGATTGATCGGCTGTTGGCCGTCGCGGCCCGCTATCAAACGCGCATCCCGTTATTGGTGATGACCAGTCCCGCGACCACCGCCGAGACCAAACAGTTCTTCGCACAACAACAGAACTTTGGCTTGGCCACGGAGGACCTGGTGTTCTTTGAGCAAGGCACCATGCCGGCCGTGGATGCCGAGTCGTTTCGCATTTTGCTGGAAGCTCCCGGCCAGATTGCGCTCGCGCCTGATGGTCATGGTGGCATGCTCGCGGCGCTGGCCCAGCATGTGGGCTTCGATCGATTGCGCGCGCGTGGTATCACCCAATTGTTCTATGGGCAGATCGACAATCCGCTGCTCGCCGTCTGCGATCCTGAGTTTCTCGGCTATCACTTGTTGGCGGAATCGGAACTTACGACGCAAGCGGTTCGCAAACACGATCCGGCTGAACGCGTGGGTGTGATCGGCGAAACGGACGGGCGCTTGGGGATTATCGAGTATAGCGATCTAACGCCTGCCGATGCGGCGCGCCGGCGTGAGGATGGCACACTGGAATTATGGGCTGGCAATACGGCGGTCCACGCCCTGGATGTGGCATTCTTGGAGCGCATGAGCGCCCATGCCGAGGCCTTACCTTGGCATCGAGCGAAGAAGAAAGTGCCGTATTGGAATGAAGCCGGTCAACTCGTCGAGCCGACGGAAGCGAACGCCATCAAGTTCGAGCGCTTCATTTTCGATCTGCTCCCGCAAGCGAACAACGCCT
>JBGSHH010001014.1:0-1636 GCA_041752355.1 Pirellulaceae bacterium
TTGCCGACGCGATCGGTCAATGCGTCAGTGAACGCACCTTTGACGTGGCCAAAGAGTTCGCTCTCGACCAGGTGTTCCGCGATCGCGCCGCAGTTGAGACCAACAAACGGCTTCTTCTTGCGGTCGCTGTTTTGATGAATCGCCTGGGCGACCAGTTCCTTGCCAGTGCCAGGTTCGCCAGTGATGAGCACGCCAGCGTCAGTGGGAGCGATGCGCTTTAGGCGATCGATGACGGTCTTCATTCGATCGCTGGCGTAGATAATCCCTTCGTAGCCAAAGCGCTCGTCGAGCCGTTGATTGAGTTCGAGATTCTGCCGCTTGAGCCGCACCGCGTCGGCGGCCTTTTCCGCGACGGCACGGAGGCGGGCAGGCGTGATCGGCTTCTCGAGGAAGTTGAACGCTCCCTGCTGCATCGCCTCGACCGCTTTGGGAACACTGGCGTGGCCGGTGACCATAATCACTTCACACTCCGGCAACGCTTCTTTGGCGAGGCGGAGAATCTCCATGCCATCGATGCCGTCCATCATCAGGTCAGTGACGACGATATCGAAAATCTCGACATGCAGACGCTTGGCCCCTTCCGGGCCGCTCTTCGCCATCGTGCAGGTGTAACCGACGCGCTCCAACGCCTCGGTCATGGCATCGGCATGATCCGGATCGTTATCGACCAGCAGCACTTTCAGCGGCGGGGCGTGCGGAGTGTCTTCCTGTGACGTCGTATTGGACATGAGGACATGATAGCAAGTGGGGCGTGGAGGGTGGAGGGTGGTGGGAGGGTTCGGGGTTCAGAGTTCGGGAGCGGCGGACGAAACTTGGGTTAGGGTCATCAGAACACTTGTCCCGAATTCGATTTCGCCCCATCCCATTTGATGCGGCAATTTGGCAGTGCCTGTTCGAGTCGGATGATGTCTACAGGATCGACCTTGGTGCCAACAATATCGAGCGATTGAAGCTTCTGCAGCCGCGCCAGTACCATGATTCCCGGCCCATCCACCTTCGTTCCATAAAGATTGAGTTCGCGCAGTTCAGTCAGGTTCGCCAAATGAACTAAGCACACGCTGCTGACGTTCGTCTCTCGCAATGACAATTCTTCGAGGTTACTGAGCGAAGTCAGGTGCTGTACGCCTTGGTCGGTAATCGTGGTGCCGTACAGGCGCAATTGGCGTAGCGTTCGCACGGTGGAAATATGTCGCAGGTCATCGTCAGTAATGGCTGAATCGATAAGGTTCAACTGCTCAAGCCGTCGCAGAAACCTAAGCTGAGCAAGATCATGTGCGCTATTGCGGTCATCGGGAAATAGAAACACAGCGGATACATGGTCAGTAAGATCCGGACCAAGCCAATCGTGATACCAAGGGACGGGCTCCATAAAACGGATCTTGGGCTCGCCGTCTTCCTCCAACTCGTGCGAGTAATAGACGAGCGCATTCTGTGCCGTGAGTGCCGCCACTGCCTGGCGCTGTTGATACGCCGGAATGACATAGAACGCCAGTAGCGCGCCAAATGCGGCGCAGGCTAAGAGCAATGTTCGCAAGCGGAAACGTAGAAATCGCGCGAACATGGGAAACCCCTCCACTCCCTACTCCCGACTCCCCACTTCCCCCTCTGAACCCTGAACCCCGACCCCCGAACCCTC
>JBGSHH010001015.1:0-7635 GCA_041752355.1 Pirellulaceae bacterium
ATCGCCGATCATGAAATTTCTAGCGCCGATATCGGCGCTGTCGAACTCTCTACCCACACCGTCACCGGGCACCTCTTCCAGGATTACAACGCCAACGGCACGCAGGATGGCGACGAGCCGGATCTGGTGGGCTGGAATGTGTTTGACGATACGGAAGCGTCGAACGGCGATGGCCGGAACAATCTCGGCGAACCGACGGCGCAGACCGATGCCAGTGGCAATTACACGCTCGTCGTCGACGAAGGCAACTCACCCATCGACATTCGCCCGAGCTTGCCGCCAGGGTGGTTCACCACCACGCCGCTCGCTGGGAAGATCGTCGTCGACCCCACGCCTGGCGGAACAACGGCGAATGTGAACTTCGGCGCGAGCGTGACGTTCTCCATCGACGACGTCACGGTGAATGAGACAGGCAATAACGGCACGCATACCGTCGATATCTCCGTGCGGCTTTCCGCCCCGGTGAATGTCGTCACCGCCATCAGTTACGCCACCAGTTCCGGCAGCGCCACAGTCAACGCCGATTACAGCAGTGCCAGCGGGCGGTTATTCTTCGCGCCAGGGCAAACCATTGCGACGTTCCCACTCACGATTGTCGACGACGCGCTCCCGGAACTACTCGAAACAATCCACGTCACGCTCACCAATCCCGCCAATGCATCGTTGGCCGATGCCACCGGCGTCATCACCATTCAGGACGACGACGTCGGCTTCTCGATCGATTCGCCGAGCATCGTGGAAGGACAAAGCGGCACGCAGGCGCTGGTGTTCACGGTCACGAAGAACGCCCCTTCGCAATTTTCGCACACCGTCGACTGGGCGATCCTCAATGGCGACGGCACTGCGACCATCACCGAAGATTACATCAACGATTTCGCTACGCTCACGTTCGGCCCGAACGAACTCACGAAGACCGTCGAAGTTACGATCCGCGGCGATCGCGTCTTCGAACCCGACGAAACCATCCATGTCCGCATCGCCAATCCCAGCGCCGGCGCGGCGATCATCACCTCGCCAGGCATCGGCACGATTCTCAACGACGATCCGAACTTCACCGTCAACAGCACGCTCGACAAGCCCGATCTCACCCCCGGCGACGGCGTGGTCAACACCGGCACCCCCGGCGAGATCACCCTCCGCGCCGCGATCATGGAGGCCAACGCCTGGCCAGGCCACGATGTCATCCAATTACCCGCCGGCACTTTCACAATCACGATCGCGGGCGCCGACGAAGACGCCGCACTTTCAGGCGATTTAGATGTTACCGATAGCCTGAGCTTAGTTGGTTCCGGCGCGGGACAAACCATCATTGACGCCAACCTCCTCGACCGGGCACTCGATATTCGCCCGAACGTGCTGACTGCCACCATCGATGACCTCTCCATTACCGGTGGGCTCATTGTAAATCCGCAAGGCGATGGCGGCGGCATTCGTAACGGCGCGAACCTGCTCATTAATCGCCTGCATATCTATGGCAATGAAACCACCGATGGCAGTGCCGGCCACGGTTTGGGTGGGGGCATATTCAGCTCTGGCGACGTGACGATTACGAAGTCCACGCTAAACAACAACGTTTCCGCGCGCGCTGGTGGCGGCTTCGCGGCCAGCTCCAACAGCGAAGTCTCGGGCGTCACAGTCTCTGGCAATGCGGTGCGCGGCCCCTTCGCGCTGTCGGGCGGCGGGCTCTACGGCTCGATCTCGGTCGTCGATAGCACGATCACGCAAAATGAAGCGCCGATCGGCGGTGGCCTCGCCGTGCCTGTGTCACAGAGCATCAGTCTCTCCAACTCGCTCGTGGCGCAAAACGTGGCCGCCGTTCATCCCGATCTGAGCGGCGCGTTCACCAGCAATGGCGCAAACTTCATCGGCAACGGCACCGGCGGCACCGGGCTGGTACATGGCCTATTCGGCAATCAGATCGGCACTTCGGTCGCCCCGCTCGACCCCCTCCTGGGTCCGCTGACCAACAACGGCGGTCCCACCCTCACCCATTTGCCCGCGCTGGCCAGCGGTGCAATTAATCGCGGCGCGCTGAACAGTTCAGTTGACCAGCGGGGCGTTCCCCGCCCGCAAGACACCGACTTCGTCACCGCGATGGTCAACTACGGCGACGGCACCGGCCTGCAACCGTTACCGCTGGATACCGACCATACGTACAACCTCAGCCATCAATACGCCCTGCCTGGCAACTATGAAGTTGTCGTCGGCGCCACCGACCAGCGCGGCGCAACAGCTTGGGATCATTTCCCCGTCACAGTCAGCGGCAACGCCGGTGGGAACACGGTGCCGGTGGTAAATGCCCTGACGGAGGCGCAAGTCGCTGTGGGTGCCGCGTTCGAGCAATCCGGTAGCTTCCTCGATCCCAATGCCGGCAACACCTGGACCGCCATCGTCGACTACGGCGACGGCAGCGGACCGCAGGCATTGACGCTCAATGGTGACAAGACTTTCAATCTCAACCACGCCTATGCAGCGGCTGGAAAATATCCGATCGTCGTCACGATTCGCGACGGCGTGAGCGCGAGTAGCGATGTGCTGTGGGTGACGGTCGGTACTCCGATCACAAGCGATCTCCTAATTGGCACCGCCGTGCCGCTGGCACCGAAATCGGCAAACGATTTTCAGGTGAACACCTATACTTCTGGCACTCAGTATAATCCCCGCATCGTCGTCGATGCCGCGGGAAGTGCCTTCTTGAGTTGGGCCAGCGTCAATGGGCAAGACGGCTCCGATTCTGGTGGGTATGGACGCACTTTCAGCGCTAGCGGATCAGCTCTCAGCGGTGAAGTCCTCATTGCCGATGCTACTCTCGGGGACCAAAGCGCCTTTGGACTCGATATCGACAGGAGCGGTAGCATCCTCGCTGCGCTACAGTATTGGAACGGCGATGCGCAAGACTGGGCGGTCCGTGCCCGTCGCATCGTCAATGGCTCGCCGAGCGGAAGTTCTTTCCTGGTCAACGACTACCAAACCGGCTCTCAGATTTATCCCGATATCGCCTTCGATCCGACGGGGGCCTATGTTGTTGCTTGGGAGGATTGGGCGCGCGACGGTAGTGGCATAGGCGTTTATATGCGCCGTTTCGCGGCGAATGGCACTCCTCTGAACGCCAGCGCACTCGTCGGTCAGACCACCAGTGGAGATCAAGATCGCGTGCAATTGGCGATGCCGAGTGAACTGACTCCCAACGATAGCATCACCGATCACTTTGTCGTTGTTTGGCAAGGTTCCGACGGTAGCGGCCGCGGCATTTTCGCGCGTCGGTTCGACTTGCAAACCGGTGCCGCGCTCGGTCCCGAGTTTCGCGTCAACACGACGACGGCAGGCAGTCAAATCAGCCCCCAGATCGCGATGGATGTCGAAGGCAATTTCGTCATCGTTTGGGCGGGGCCCGATAGTGATGGCAGTGGCATTTATGCGCGCATGTACGATAAGCAAGGAAACGCCCTCACCGACGAGATTCTCGTAAATCAAACCACTGCCAGCGAGCAAGTCACCCCTGATGTGAGCATCGGAGCGCTAGGCGAGTTTCATGTATCTTGGGGTACGACGTCCGTCGTTGGCGTACGCGGCGCATACGTGCGGTCGTATAATCACGCAGGCAGCCCCATCAGCGACGAGCGGAACATCGCATCGAACACGGCGATTTCCGCCAATGGTACGCAAATCGATATGAACGCTAGCGGGCAAGCCGCCGTGGCTTGGAGCAGCATTCGGGACGGTAGCGACTACGGCGTCTATGCCCGCACGCTTTATCGCCAAGCCAGTGCTGCCGGCAACATGCTGACACTGACCGGTCGGTTGCTAAATCCTGCCGCAAGTTCCGTTCCCGCCCCCGATATCGGTTCCGTCGAACGCGGCATCGCCACCGTCAGCGGCAGCGTCTTTCACGACTACAACGCCGATGGCGACCAGGATGCTGGCGAGGAGAATCTGGCGGGCTGGGTGGTGTTCGCGGATGCGAATGCCAACAGCATATATGACCTCGGCGAGTATGGCACCGCGACGGACGCCAACGGCAATTATTCGCTGCAAGTTCCCGATAGCAGTCAGGCCACGCGCATCAGCGTGCGGAGTCCGGCTGGATGGGTGCTGGTGAATGTTCCGCAGGGCTACCACGAGGTGACGCCCCGCGTCGGCCAGAACCTCATCAATCGCGACTTCGCCCTGGCGGTGGAGTTCACCGTCGCCGATACCAGCCTCATCGAAACGCCAGCGGGGCAACTCGGCTTCAGCATTACCCTCACCCTCTCCGCGCCGGTCAACGTCACCACCGCCGTCACGCTCACCACTGCGCAGTCCGCAGTGTTCGACAAAGCCACCGCCGGCGGCGATTACACCACCACCATGCAGCGGTTCTTCTTCGCCCCCGGCGAGGTGCAGAAAACCTTCGTCGTGCCGGTGCAGAACGACGCCATCGACGAATACGACGAGAAGTTTTTCGTCGATCTCAGCCTGCCGCTCAATGCCCGCCTTGCGCGCACGCGCGCAACGATGACGATCCTCGACGACGATGCCACGCCGACCCTCTCGATCGCCGACGTGCAAATCGTGGAAGGCGACACCGGGCTACGCGCGCTGGAGTTCATGCTGCTTCGCAGTGGACTCAGCGAACGCTCGCCGAACGTCAGCATCGCGACGCAAGACGGCACCGCCTTGGCTGGCGAGGACTACTCCCACACGCAAGCGAATATCGCGTTCGGCGTCAGCGATCCGTCCGCGGTTTTCTCCGTGCCGATCTATGGGGATTTCGCCAATGAAGGAAACGAGACGTTCTCGCTCGTTCTCAATCCCTCCGCGATGGAGTTGCTCACGCTGCTGCCCATCGGCATTATCCTCAACGACGACGCGAATCTCGTCGTCAACAGCTCACTCGATGTGCCCGACCTTACGCCCGGCAACTTCGTGGTGAATACCGGCGTCGCCAATGAAATCACGCTCCGCGCCGCGATCATGGAAGCCAACGCGCTGGCGGGGCCGGATGATATCACGCTCCCCGCTGGCGTATTCACGCTCACGCGCGCCGGCGGAAATGAGAACGCCGCCAGTGCCGGCGACTTGGATATTTCCGGAACGCTCATCATTCGTGGCGCAGGCGAGGGAGTTACCATTCTCGACGCCGGACAACTCGACCGCTTGCTGCATGTCTTGCCGGGCGCTAATCTCAAATTGTTAGATCTCACCATTCGCAACGGTCGCGCAAGCGAAGGGGCGGGACTCAAGAATGAAGGCACGCTGGAGCTCACACGTATCACTTTCACCAACAACAGCGCCATCGCGTTTGGTGGTGCCATCGATAACCGCGGGACGTTAAGCGGTACGCATCTCACTGTCACTAGTTCCACTGCGCCAGAAGGCGGGGGCCTGTACAACGCCAGCGGAGCGACGGCGGATCTGCTGTTTGTCGAATTGTCGGACAATCAGGCGACTGGCGGCGTGAACCAACTCGGCGGCGCTATCTCCAACCAGGGGGAACTCAGTCTCGGCGTCGCCCATTTGCATGATAACATGGCGGCACTGGGTGGCGCGATCTTCAACTTGGGCTCGATCAGCCTCTTCGAAAGCCTGGTCGAACAGAACATCGCGTCGGGACAAGGCGGCGCGATCTTTCACGCCAGCGACGCGGGGCTGACGTTGGTGATCGACTACTCCACATTGCGCGACAATAGCGCTGCCGGCTCAGGCGGCGCGCTGTATCTCGTTGGTGATGGTCTGACCGATCTGGAGAACACGACATTCTATAACAACAGTTCCGGCAGCGATGGCGGCGCGATCGCCAACAATGTGGGCCCGTTGACGATGCTGCACGTGACAATAGCCGCTAACACGGCAACAGGATCGGGCGGTGGCGTTTATTCCAGTGCGACGACTTCCCTGGTCAACACGCTTATCGCGACCAATCAAGCCTCCACGGGAAATGATATCAGCGGCATATTCAGCAGCGCCTCGCACAATCTTATCGGCATTGGTGACGGCGCGACAGGAATCTCAGCAGGTGTGCAAGGCAATCGTGTCGGCACGCTGCTCGCGCCGATCGATCCGCTGCTGGGGCCGCCAGGTCCTGAAGGATTTGACGAGCCAGTGCTGGTGTTGTTGCCAGGCAGTCCCGCAGTCGATGCCGGAACCAATGTCGGGGCGTCGAGCGACGATCAACACTTCCGACCGCGACCTCAAGATGGCGATCGCAATGATGTGGCCATCGTGGACATTGGCGCATTCGAACAGCCCTTCAATCAAGCTCCCAACTTGTTGCCGCAGTCCTTCACAACAGCAGAAGCCTTAGAGCTTGGCGGTGTAGCAGGAACCATTGTCGCCGAGGATCCCGATGCCGACGATACGCTCACGTTCCGCGTCATTGGCGGCACCGGCGTCGGCACATTTGAAGTTTCGCCAACGACCGGAGAGATTGTCACGCTCGCGACGCTCGACTATGAAACGCAAACTAGCTATACGTTGCAAGTACGCGTTACCGATCGTTGGCAACTCGACGCCACCGCGATCATTACCATCAATCTCTCCAATGTCAACGAAGCGCCACTATTGGTAGGTACCGGCATCGACGACATTGTTCGCAGCGACGGCGCGACAAGCGACTTGCTCCCGCTAGCGGCGCTCTTCACGGATCCCGATGCCGGCGACACGCTAAGCTTTTCTGTCAGCACCACCAATCCCGATCTGGCCACCGTCAGTATCGTCGGCGGCGCGCTCTCCGTCGTCTATCGAACCTATTCTGCGGCGCAGAATCGCGCGCCGGCGTCAGTCACCGTTACCGCCACCGATGGCAGCGGGCTAAGCGTTGGGGATGCGTTCAGTATCACTATCAATCCCCGCGCCACGTTTGAATATGTACTGGTCGCCGTCGCGCAGCCGACGCCACAATCCGAGGTCACCACGCTTCCCACGTCGCTCACCAGCGTAGCGGTAGGGCAAACATTCTATGCGGAAGTCTGGTTGCGGGATTTGCTGAGCGCCGGCGGGACGTCGCTGGGAATCGGCAGCAATGGCGTACAACGCGCAGGCATCGACATTCACTACAACGCGGTACTTGCCACGGCGGACTCGTTGAGCCATGTCGGCATACTTGACCTGCCTTCCAGTTTCGGCGGCACAATCCTCGCGGAAAGTGGCGTGATAGACAACTTCCGCGCTCGCACATTGGCAACCGGTCGCGGCATCGCTCCGAACTATGGTCGCCTGGGTTATGTGACGATGACCGCGACGATGCAAGGGCAACAAATTGTTTCGCTAGGGATCGATGATTTGCTCGAACGCACGCGCCGCGCCGCCACTGGTGTTTCGGGCGGCGACATCCACGCGAGCCAAATCCGCCTCGGAAACCCCGTCACGCTGAATATCGATCCCGAAGGAGGCGTGGGTGCGACGACGCTCTTTCAGTCCGCGATGACCATTCCTCTGGCGGTTGCGCCCACCGCGCTCGCCGCCACGGACCTCGATCACGATGGCGACGCCGACTTGCAACTCCTCAGCGCGGCCACCGCGAAACTCCTCACGCTGCGCAACGACCCCAACGTGCGCCACACACTCTCGCTGGCCGCAGGGGATGTGTACACGAACGCTGACTTTGGCAATCGCCCTCTGCCAGGAACAATTGAAGGGCAAGTCTTCGATGACTTG
>JBGSHH010001016.1:0-21941 GCA_041752355.1 Pirellulaceae bacterium
ACGCTCCGCGTGATGGATCTGGAGGTTGACTACGGAGCGCTACGCACTGGTCTCGCCATCTCCCTTCGGCGAAGCTAGGCGAGTATCTGTGGGTTGGTAAATCAAACGACATCACGCGGAGCGTGATGAGCACCAAGAATAGTACTCATCACGCTCCGCGTGATGGCGCTGGAGGTTGACTACGGAGCGATACGCACTGGTCTCGCCATCGGTCTCCCTTCGGCGAAGCTAGGCGAGTATCTGTGGGTTGGTAAGTCAAACGACATCACGCGGAGCGTGATGAGCACCAAGAAAAGTACTCATCACGCTCCGCGTGATGCTCACACTAACCCGAAGCGTCAGCGAGGAAATACGGGGGGAGCCTCGCTAACGCTTCGGGTTAGTGTGATGGGTTCTAAAGCAGCTTCGTCTCGAAGCGGCCAGGCAAGAGCGCGGCGAGTGCCAGCGTTTGACGCTGCTGCGAATGATCGACATCGACGAGATAGACTGGCAAATCGGCGGCAAACTCGGCGAGCACCTGCCGACACGCACCGCAGGGGGTTACACCGCCGACACTCGCGATGGCGATCGCTTGAAATGTGCGCTCGCCTGCGACAACCGCGTTACCGATGGCGACGCGCTCCGCGCAGTTGGTCAGGCCGAAGGAGATGTTCTCCACGTTGCAGCCTGTGAAGACGCGGCCACTGGAGGAGAGCAGCGCGGCCCCCACGAGGAACTTGGAATAAGGGGCATAAGCCTGGAGCCGCGCAGCCAGCGCGGCGGCGAAGAGCTCGTGCAAAACCGTTTCGTCCATGGGCTCAATCTCCAATCCGTTCCACGACCAGCGTGAGCGGCGACCATACTTCCTCGCTGATCTTGATCGCTTGCTGCACCAGCGGCGCGACGCGCTGGCCATCATCGAGATCGGCGAATAAACGTAGTAGCGGTTGTTCTGCTTCGACGGCATCCCCGACGCGCACGAGCATTTCGAGGACAACACTATGGTTGATCAAGTCGGTGAGTTTGCGCCGGCCACCACCGAGTTCGATGATGGCGATGCCGAGCGCTTCGGTATCGATATGCGACACATAGCCGGCCTGAGAAGCGTGGATGAGCAATTCCTGCGCAACGTGCCGCGGCGCGCGCAAGTCGCCACCTTGGGCAGCAACCATCTCGGCAAATTTTTCCAGCGCCGCGCCGCTATCGAGTTGCTGCGCCAGCGTGGCATGCGCGGCTTGATAGTCGGATTCCCTGCCAGCGGAAAGCAATAGTTCCACGCCAAGTTCCAATGTTACTTCGCGAAGATCGGCCGGTCCCTCGCCGCGCAGGCAGGCGAGCGACTCCTCGACTTCGACGGCATTGCCTGCCATTTTTCCCAGCGGTTGATTCATGTCGGTCAAGAGCGCCGTGGTCTTCACACCCATGCGACGACCCGTGGCAACAAGGGCATGCGCAAGCTCCCTGGCGAGTTGCCGCGTTTTCATAAATGCGCCACTGCCGAACTTCACATCCAGTACCAAGGCGTCGAGTCCTTCTGCCAGCTTCTTACTCATGATGCTGGCGGTGATCAAGGGAATCGATGCCACGGTGGCGGTCACATCGCGCAAGGCGTAGAGCTTTTTATCGGCCGGCGCAAGATTGCTCGAAGCGCCGGTAATGACGCAACCGACACGCTCGACGACGCGGCGAATCTCGTCGCTATCCAAATCGGTACGAAAGCCAGCGATCGCTTCCAGTTTATCGAGTGTGCCGCCGGTCGCTCCCAAGCCGCGCCCTGAAAGCATTGGCACCCACAATCCGCAGCATGCCAACAGTGGCGCGAGGATCAGCGAGGTCTTGTCACCAATTCCGCCTGTGGAATGCTTGTCGACACGCGGCGGAGCTGCTGGGGACCAAGGCAATGTTTCGCCGGAGTGCAGCATGGCGTGGGTGAGCGCGGCGGTTTCCTCCGTGGTCATGCCGCGCCAATAGACGGCCATCGCCCAGGCCGACATTTGATAATCGGGAATCGCGCCGCTGGTGAAGCCCTTGATGAACCACGTAATTTCCTCGGCGGTAAGTTCACCGCCATCGCGTTTTTTGGCGATCAGGAGGACGGGATTCATGCATGTTCTCGCAGCGCAAGTCGCGGACGCAGGGCCATGCCTGTTTGTTGTATCAATCAGGGCGAGGGGTGCCAAGCAATTGAATCAGAAGGGGGAGCGCGATAAAGCAGAAAAAGAGCAGCCCCAGGCCAATCACCCAGAGCAAGGTGCGCTGCGAAGCACAATCGCCACACACCTCTTGTCCCTCCGTGGGCACGAACGGGCGCTGGCAGTTGGGACAGAGTTGCTCGGGGCTCTGCGTAGGTTCGGCGTTTGGCGAGGGAGGATTCATGAGATTCACGGTGCGCACGAAAAAAGCCTGGGCAAATGCCTCAGGCTTGATCTTCGCGGCTAGTGCGGTCGACTGGATTTGAACCAGCACGGGTGTTACCCCGCCAGCCCCTCAAGTAGGTGTGTTGAGAATAGCCATAGGCACGGAAAGTGCATTATGACTCGGGGAAACAAGATGATTTACGCACATCCATTGGCGGAAAACAAATTCCAGAATTGTGGAAATTCATGCGATTACCGAACGACGCGCGTAGTATTCGTCGTTAGTGAGGTTCAATCGCAGTCCCATCTCGAACAACTCGCTCATGGTCTTGATGCCAAGCTTCTGCCTGGCCCTGGCGCGATGCGTGTTCACTGTCGCCTTGCTGATACCAAGTCGCTGGGCCGCATCTTCTGTGCTCACTCCACCGGCCGTCAGTCGCAGAACTTCCAGCTCGCGATTCGTCAGCAAGTGGATCTCGTCCGGCAACCTGACCGCCAGCACGACTGCCTTGACCCCGGGGATCGTGTTCACACCAAAGGCGCGAATGATCGCCGAAAACTCGTCATCGATGAGCGATACCGAAACCAGCGCAGCATGGGAGTCGCCAAACTGCACCGCCGCCGCTACTGCTTGCTGCGCTGCGCGTTGATGTGCTGGATTCCGGTAGTGATCCCACAGCATTGTGCCATAGACGTGGCTGCGAGATGGCCAGGAGTGCCACACGATTTGCAGCTCACTACTTAATAGCATTACATACATCGTTGCTAATAACCATTGAAAGGAGGCTTATAAAAACTTAAGAAATATAGTACGTCCGATTTTACCTAAGGAAATAATTCGCACGGAGGCACTGACTCGATATCCTTTGGAGACAGTGCAATGACACTAGAAACGTATTACGAGAGCTACCTGCTCGAACACGAACTCAAGCCCAGCAGCCAGCGCTGCCTGCGACAGACCATCCAAGCCTTCGAGAGCTGGCTTGGGCATACGGCTGAACTCACCGATCTCAGCGCCGAGACGGTGAACAAATACCTGGTATGGTTGCAAGAGAATGGTCGCACACCGGCCACCATCCATTCCCGCCGCCGCGTGCTGCTTACATTCTGGCGTGCTGCGTGGGAAGCGGAACTCGTCGACCAACTTCCGCGTCGCGTGCGGAAGATCAAACTGCCCCGTGCTAACCCGCAAGCTTGGACTCCCGACGAAGTCCGGCAGCTCGTCGTGACTTGCCAAGACACACCTGATTGCACCGCTCTTGGCATTCCGAAAGCCGCCTTCTGGACAAGTCTCGTGCTCACCGCCTGGGATTCCGCGTTGCGCCTGGGCGACTTGCTCGCCTTCGAAAGGGCATGGATTCCTGCAGACGGTCGTCTCATGGTTATGCAGTCGAAGACTGGATACGGACAGACTATCCAACTTCGGCCAATCACCTTGGAATGGATAAATCTGTGCATGGAAAATAACCGCGAACGTCGCTGCATCTGGCCTTGGGCATCGCGTCGCGAGGAGTTCTACAAAGCCTTTAATCGTTTGGTGCGACGAGCGGGAATTCGCAAAGGGACGTTTAAGTGGCTGCGTCGTGCCAGTGTCACCGCCGTCGATGCCATCCAGCGCGGTGCCGGCACGGACCAAGCTGGCCACCGCGATCGTGGCATCACTCTCCGGCACTACGTGGATGCCAGCCAGTTGCCGCACATCCGACCACTACCTCCGGAGGTGGCCTAGTCACTCTACATTACGTAAAATGCTGCGACAGACAGAGAACCACTACTTACTAGGGAGTTTCTAGCAGTGATTTTGAAGAAATTTGTGGCGGCAATGTTCTGTGTGTTGGTTTTACTACCAACCAGTGTTAGGGCGGTGGATACCCTCCGCTCAGTCACTGAGTTCCCCGAGGATCATGTCGGCAAGGAGTACACCTTTTTGGCTGGCTATGGAGCTGGCAAGGATGATGCCACCAAGTGGGATTGGGACGGCGAAAGTGGCTGGTGGCTCGTGCTTCGCGACCGCGCCCGCAAGCATGTCACCAGCCCAGGGCCAGACCATTATGATCACACGGAAGGCAAGCTCATCGTGGTGATAACGAAGGATCAGGCCAAGAAGTTCGTGGTCCCGCTTGGCCGCAACTACGAACCGTCGTCGCGAGTTACGTTCACTGTGACCAAGAAAACCGTCGCCGACAAAGACTACTATATCGGCGTCGTCTCAAAGATTGAGCGACAGTGAACTCGCCTTGCGGTCGTTGATCGCCTGACGGATTTCCGCCAGTAGTCGATCGACGTAATACTCCATCGAATGATTCCGCGACCAAGCGGTGAATAGCGACTCGGCTCGCTCCAGCCATTCCCGCTTGGTCATAGCCATCGCCAAATTGAGCTTCTCCACCAGCTCGGCGTCGGAATCGGCCACCGTCATTGGAATGATGTGCGGCCCCAGGGTCTCGCGATAATCGATGGGGATCTCGCCAGCGATCGCCGCTCCAGCGGCCGCCGACTCCGCATACTTCGACAAGCCATAGCCGTAGATGCTGCCGCAAGCCACCACGATCTTGGCCCGCCCCAACCAGCTCGCGTAATTGACCTCCTGCCGCTTTACTTCGGCGTGCGAGGTCAACCGATAACCTGGATGCGGCAGGATGTGATTCTGGCCCTTCACGACGCCACTCTCGATGAGCCTGGCCACTCTGGTCCGCAGCGGGTAAGTGTTCATCGACAACACGCCCGTGAGCAGCACGTCCACCGTGCGATCCTCCCAGCGGCAAGCATAGTCGGCGAAGAGTTGGCTGGCCCCGTGGGGAATGTGAACCACTTTCGGCTGCCAACCAGAAGCGCCAGCGGAAAACCGCAAAAGGTCGTGCTGGTGATGGCAGACCACCAAGTCCGTTCGAGACACTTGCGTTTCGCGGAGCGCCTTCATATTGGGCCAGTAGGCTTCATTGAAAGCCTCCACCGCCAGCACCTCACCGCGCTCCGCCGGCCGCACAAGGCCCGCCACTTCACGACTGCCATGCGGTTTGTACCAATAGATCGCATCGGCGTCCGGCATGAGCCGCGATATGTTCTCGGCCAGCGGCGCGCCATCCATCCAGCAAGGCCAGCCTGGTCCGGTGAGCTTGACCTTGACCTCGACCTCGTTCCGACTGGCCAGCTCGTTGATGATGTGCCGCCGCGCGCAGCTCATCTTGGCATTCCAGTAGTAGCGCGGAAACGAAATGAGCAGTTTCATCGTGGTAACTCCGCGGGCCACTTCTCGCGTGGCACAACTTCAAACACTTCACCCGCGCGCAGCGTTTTGTGCCGCCGCCGTCGGTGCTGGTAAATGCGACAGTATTCGGCGGCTGGCTTGTCCGTGTACTGAATGAACTCGCCTCCCTCCCAACCGCCCGTATCGGGATTGAGCCAGAGAACCGCCTCGCCAAGATCAAACCAACGCTCCAGCGCCGTTTGCGCGCCTAGCAACCGCAGCGTCAGCTTGGGATTGCCAAACTCGTCAGCCATGACTCTTCTCGCGCGGACAAACACAACCGCTTACATCCACCACCACCGGCTCACCAATCTCGACCGTGATGACCATTTTGTTGCCGTTGAACTTCGGCAGGTTGAGAAGCTCGCAAAGCGGCTGCCAGGCTTTGCTCGAATCCATGATGTCGAGCGACACCGCCGACTTTTCCACCGCTTTGACCCCGACATCCTGACGAAATTCGCAGTTCAGTTCCCACGCGGCCTTGGTGACACGCGGTTCGATACCAGCCTCGACCATCGTGCGCATCAGCGCGTTGATGTCCTTCGGCAAACACGCGCCGCCAAAGCCGAGCTGTCCATCCGGTCCTGGCACCTTGGTATGCGAGTGCGCGATGCGGCCATCCGATAGCATCCCTTCGAGCACGCGGTCCCAATCCAGCTCGAGCGCTTTGGCCAGTTGGAATATCTCATTGAAGTAAGCGATCTTCGTGGCAAAGAAGCTGTTGCAGGCATACTTCACCAGCTCACTTTCGCGGGAGTGCATGCGCAGGACCGGCACCCCAGGGAACCGCCGTCGATAGAGTTCCTCCAGTTTGTTCTCGGCCTTCCGCGGTCGCCGAGCATCGCCTGGCTTGCACGGTGAACCGATGATGTTGCGCGCCGGCATCTGGAAATCCGTCTTGGCACAACGAGCCGTGAGGAACTCCGGCGAGTGGAGAATATTCAGCTCGCCATTGTAGCGCTGGTGCAAATCTTCCGTGGTCCCGATTGGCACCGTGCTCTTGATGACAAAGATGGTCTTTTCCGCCTCCGGCACGAACTCATCGCAGTCACCGAAAAACCGGTGGATCGCGCTCACGTCCGCACCGCCATCCGGCAGCATCGGCGTTGGCAAGCAGACAAACACGAAGTCGCATTCCAAGACTCCCTTAAACCCATGCGTCCGCCGCTCCGGCATGATGTCATACACCCGCACTTCCGCGTACTCCATAAAGCCCCGTGCCACCGCGCTGCCCACAAAGCCACCGCCCGCAATTCCGATCTTCATCGCTAGGTTTTCCGTTTGAGTTGACCCACCGCCTTCGCCTCCAGGCTGGCTTTCCGCTCCCTCTCTTCCGCCGCTTCGATCCGCATCCGCCACTCTTCGCGCAGGCTCATAATCTTGGCATAGACGTTGCCGCCCACGTTCCGCCATTCCTTGATCGACCGCGCGTTGATGTTGAGCAAGTCGCGCATGAAAATCGCGTCATGCGTCTCCAGTAGCTCAATCGTCCGCACATCGAGCTCGGTCTCCGCGATGCCGGTGTTGAGCAGCTCCTCCGTCGTGCGATCGTCAAACCGCGTCATCGAAAAATGCGCCTCACAATCGCGATCGATCACCTCATGCGCCGCCCGACGATTGCCATTGATGAGATGGATCTCGACCTTGGCCGCGATGCGCGCCGCCAGTTCCTCCGGCAGCGACGTTACGTTTTTGAGCTTGAGTCCCCGACCTTCATCCACTTCAACACGCGGTTCGCACGGTGAATCAGCTTTAGACTTGGCCATCGCTCGGCGACTCCTACCAACAGTTCTTCAGCATCGTCGTGATTGATCGACCCATTCGCGTGGATCAATAGGAAGCCCCCAGGCCGCAACACTGTACCGGCAAACTCCGTCAGCAGCACGAACAACTTTTCGGCCCGCTCCAGATTCCACGACAGCAAGCGGCATTGATGGTGCTCGTGATGCGGACGCCCCTCCATCGCTTCAGCGCAGACTTGTTCGAGCGACCCACGGAAGTTGAGCAGCACCACGTCCGAGAACACCGGCGCTACATCCCGCTCCCACACCTTCGTCGCCTTCTGGACGCTCCAGAAACCGCGTTGGTGGCGAATCACGTCCAGCTTTTGCCGTTCGTGCATCAGCGCCGACGCCGCCAAGTAGTCGTCGCCCATGCCACCCGCGCCATCGCTCGTGTCAACGCCAGCGCATTCGTGGCCACTGGCCGCCAGAATCTCCAACAGTTCGCCAGCGCCAGGGCCAATATCGAGCACGCGGCCAGGCGTGCGGCCATAGACTTCCGGCACGTTGGTGTTGAGGTAATCGAGGTGCTCGGCGATGCGCCGTTCGCGATCCAGTTTCTTCACCAGCCTCGGCGCGCGGGCCATCAGCTTATCCCAGCGTGATTGCCAATCCGAATCCACCGGCAGCAGCGGAAAGATGCGTTCGTACATTACGACCCCTTGAGGATGTGCTCCAGAAATAGATCGATACCAAGATGTTTGCAAACGAGCTGGCAGCGGTAGATGAAGCGCTCCTCCGCTTTGAAGTCACGGACCAGCAACATGATGCCAGGCTTCTTGCCCGTCTGAAGCGAGTAGTACATGCTCTGGCCCACCGCCTCGGTCCACTTGTGCGACCAGTCGGCTTCAATGGCGTGCGTCTCTGTGAGGATGTCCACTCGCGAGCCATCCCATAACCGCACCTCCAACTCGCCGTTGTATTTGGAGACGATGTTGCGGACTTCATGCAATTCGCCCAGCGGGATGATGCTATCGCCCAGCGAATAGAACATCGCCGGAAAGCCCTTCGCACCATCGGCCAGCGACACAATGTTGGCCGAGCCAACGTCCTCATCGGATGTCATCGGGACGCACTTCCGTGTAAGTAAACGGCGAGGGTGTACGACCCATCGCCAAGCTGCGGAACAAAGCGTAGAAGTAACCGGCCCTCACTGACCAGTCCCATCCTCCACGAATTAACGTGTGCCGCGCCGCACTCGACAACCGCTCTCGATTGCGCACGGCGTACTCGATGCCATCGAGAAAACTCTGTACTGTTGGCTCGCAGCGCACGCAATTGGTGCCATCCAGGCCCATCTCCATGATGTTCGCCACCCAGGTCGTGATCGGAATGCAACCGCAAGCCATGCCCTCCAGCGTCGTGTTGGGCGTCCCTTCACTAGCCGCCGCGCAGAGGATAAACGAGCCGCTGTTGTACCACTCAACCATTTGCTCCGGCGAATAAACTTCAGGACTTGGCACATGATTGATCGGCCGGAAGCTATGCTCCCAGCCGCACAGCTCCAGCGCCGAACGCAGCGGCTCAATCACTTCCTGATAGCCCTTCTGCTTGCGTGGATTCGAGGAGCCAGTCCAGAGCGCTTTGAGCGGCCGCTCCGCGATCGGCACCGTGGGGCGATGAATCATCACGTCCACGCCGTTGCTGATGCAGCACGTCCGCTTGCGCTCGCCTCCATGAATGTAGCGGTGCAAGTTGTTGACGATCGTGTAATCCACGCCACTAGCGAGCAACCGCTCCCAGTATTCTTGTCGCGAAGTTCCATCGCGATTGAACGAAGCGACGAGCTGGCCAGGCACTCGGCCCCGATAGTTCGGAGCGCTCATGTAGTCGATAGCGAACACCACATCGAAGGAGGCCACGTTATCCATCCGCATGAACTCGGCATCGCTGGCAATCTGGACCTCGAAGTCCGCCGGTGCGTACCGCTGAAGTGCCACCGCTCGTCGCCAGTAGGCCCAGGATTTTACGTCGTACACAATCAGGAGCTTGAACACTTGCCCTCCGCGTGCAAGGAATTGAGAATCTCCACCGCGCGATCGCGCGCCTGTCCGTTGAGCGCCTCATGGTCCGGCTTCAGGAACAAAGCCATGTCGGCACTCCACGCGCCAGGCAAGTGCTTCACTGTGCTTTGCACGAGCGCGTGCGGCTGGTTGAGCAAGATCGTGAATAGCCGGTCGGCCTTGCGCTGGAGCAGCTCGTCCTCACTGAACCGCCGGCGATAGAGCTGAAGCACCTCCGTCGCTTGCCGCTCGAAGATGCTGCCGTACCCCAACAGCGTCTCGTGCGCCACTCCGCCGGCGTGCTTATGCGCGTACTGTGTCGGCGCGATCGTCAGATGCGACAGGTCGAGGTAGCACGTCAACCGCTTCTCTTCGCGATAGATGCCGAGTAGATGATTCCACTCCGCCGCCGTGACATGCACATCGTCATCGCAGGTGGCAATCAAGGGATGCGCCGCCTCCCGCGCCTCCCGCGCCGCCTTGAACCGTCCCAGCGTCACGCAATTGCGCCCCCGCCCCGTCACGAGCACGCGATTGAAGAAGCCCCATTGTTCCGCCAACTCCCACGACTTGAACTCGCTGTTGTTCCAGACGATCACCTCCTTGATGAACGAACTGGCCAGCATCTCGGCCACAATCAGCGGGATGTTCTCCAAGCGTTTGTAGGCCAACACCACGCCCGTCGCCATTGGCTCTTTGGTCATGTGATTTCCTCGATGAAGTCGCCCGCCTCGCGATAGGCTTTATTCCACGGGATGCCAGGCGAGATTGTGCTCACGACGCCCGTGTGCTGTACCAAGCTCGGCGTGTGCGTCCAGTAACTCAGGTGTCGGGTGAAAACCGCCTCACGGACCCACACGTCGATCTGCGCTCTCTCGCCGCGTCCCCGCGGCCGTTCAATCAGGAACTCCGCCATCGGTCGATCGATGGCCCAACACAAAGCGCCTTGCGCGTCCAGCACGTTCCGAATGCGCCACCAGCCCTTGCTGCGATTGGCTGGCGGCTCGACCGCGGCGCAAGTGTAGAGCGAAGCCAGGCTCATCGGCGGCAGGCCGCCCAAGGTCCGGTCGCAGTAGTTCCGTGCGCCCCGCGCGAGCTGAATATCGTCCTGGCAAGCGAGCAGCATGTCCCAATCGTCATGCGCCAGCGACTCTTGCAGCACCGCCAGAAAATGCGGCCACGGTCCAATGCCAGGATCGGGGCAGACATGCAGCAGCGAAGCATCCCAGCCCGCGAGGATCAGGGAGAGCAGCGTCGCCGTCAGTGTCGCCGGTTCACGCGGGGCGGTGGTAATCGTGATTCGCCATCGAAAACTCATGGCGAGCATTATTGGACTCGATGCGGGTCAGCGACAAATCAAGAGGCCGTTGGCCAGTAGCCCTTGGGACAATCTTCGCTCCGCCACGCCGCCTTGTTCGTTTGACTCACTTCAGCGCTAACGTAGCAACCGCACTCCGCGCAGCGCGGTGCGCCTGCCGTGTTGAGTAACGGGCAGGCTTGGCAGACTTCCCATCTCGCGACCACTTCCTCGGCGGGAAGCAATCGAAACAAATCAGCCGCGTGCCTGGTGACTGCCGCCGAAAAATGGCAGGCCAACACCGTGGGCGACGGCAAGGCAGGCTGACAACCTTGGCAATCACTACCGCCCACCTCCACCTTGCGCCCCGCTCGCGCCACCGGCGTCCGACAGTTGCGCCTCACTGGCTTTGGTCTTGAGTCGCCACAATCGGCACAGAGGAATCGACCAGAGAAGTCGTCGAAGGTGTAGCGGCAATCGGTCATGTCGTCACTTCGACCGTCACGGTCGATGCGCTAATGTCAAATGTCGGAAAGCCCGAAATGTAGTACGAATCACACTCGGCGCACTCTGGGCAGCATCCATACAGTCGCCAGGTGGCAAGAATGCCACCGCTTGCATCGACGAGGTAGAGATACGAGTAGGTTGTAGCTGAACTGTTATCCTCCACCCAAAGATCGATATACTTCACACTACAAATCGCACTTGGCAATTCGTAGCGATACATGATGCCGCCCTGTTCTCTAATACTAAACGAAGTGCGATAGGTCAGCGCCGAATCGTTCTCGTCATGCAGCGGTAGGACAAAGGTGTCATTGAGCGCCGTACCATCGCAGGAACCAGCCACGATGCCCGCAATTGTCACCGTCGCCTCATCCGGCGGGAGGCAGTATTTGACATCGCACCGCGTCATCAACAGATAATTCTTGCAGGCATACGAGCCACCCAACTCACTCGGAAAAGATTCCTTGTTGGGGATGTAAACGATCGCATCATCGACGGTCACATACTGATCGCAGACATCGCCAAAGCCGATTCCGAATCTCGTTCCCAGCTCCACATCGAGTTTATGCGCGCCAACTGGATACGAACTATTCGTCATCTGCGATGGTATGGTTGGCGATCCTAGCGAGAAGCCGCACCAACCCGTCGCTTGATCGTAGAACCAATAGGCCCGGCCCAGGTTGCGGTCCCAATCGATCTGGTTGTAATAGCCGACATAAGTGACGCCCCGCATGAACTTGTCTTTAATCAGCGTCTCGGTGCCACTGACGCGCTTATAGAGTGAAATGAAGGGATACCAATACGTCGTCCCGTCTTTCTTGTAGTAGAACTCCCAAAAAAAGAAGTTGTCCTCATCTTCGTAGCCGAACACCAGACGAATCTTCGACTCTTCGCTGCCGCTATGCGCCGCAATCGTGATCGTGGCCGCCGCGAGGGAATATGTCTCATCCGCCAGAAACACCACGCCCGCATCGGTCCCCGCCAGCTTGAGCTTGTTCGTGTCGATCTCTAGCGTCGAAAGCGTGCCGTATTCTTCGAGGCAAGTGCCAAGCGCAGTCTCCGCGTCGCTAGTGTCGCTGCGATCAAAGTCATCGAAGCACAACCAGCAATCGCCACTTTCGCAGCAGCAACCAACATCGAATTTCGACAGGCCCATAACTTAACTCGCATCTGGCGCGCAGGCCGCCGCAATCACCAAATACTTCCGGCTCTGCAAATGCTGAATCAGCACCACCCGCGTCAGCGCCTCCAGAGACTCACCGCTGCCAAGCATCCAATCGTAGGCGGTGTGATTGACCGTGCTATCGGCGAATGCTCCGCCCCCTTCGTTCCACTCCCAAACGCTCACCGTCGCCGAGCTGCCTTGCGTGAGCGTCGCGTCCAGCCGCCCAATCTGCATGTTCAAGCCAGGGATCGGAATGAATTTGCCCGAACCGCCCAGCCACAAGAAGAGATGCCGCTCGCCTTCGAGATAGATGCCGTCTTGCGGATCGCAAATGAAGTTCTTTTCGAGCGCCGTGTTTTTCTTCCACTTATCGTCGGTCGAGCCGGCGGAAGTATCAAAGGCCATCACCGCCGCCTTCTTGTTGACCTCGCGATCCTCGATGTCGTCATCGATCAACTCGCCGAACACCAGCCGCGCGCCGCGATAGCCTTGCGTCAAGTCAGCCACCGCCGCCAGCAACCGCTCCACCGCTTCGGCCATGGCGTTGTAGTCCGCCGCCTTGACCGGATCGCCAGGCTTCACGCGGGGAATGCGAACGTCGGGAACGCCGTTAATCACTGGTGGTAAACCTGAAGAGTGCGGAGAGATCGGTTGGCGGCAGCAACTTGTCGCCGCTCTTATTGACGATCCGTTGCCAGTCAGCTTGAGCCGCCCCAGCGTCCGGCCGTAGAAAGTGATTCCAACCCACCGCCACCGGATTGCCCCCGTCCAAGCCAGCACCATCTACAATCCGCTCGGCGAAGTGATAGACCAGCTCGAACTTGATCGAGCCGTCAATGTGCGTGGTTTGCGTGAACTCGAAGCTCTTGAACAGGATCGTCTCCGCGTCCGTCGCGCTGAGGAAGTCACCATCGTTGGTGCGATTGAGACACGACCTGATCGTCGCCCAGGGAATCCGCGGCACTTGGTGCCACGTCACGTCGTGCGTGATGATCGAGATTGGCTCGCCAGGGTTCATGTCCTCCGGCAGCGCTTTGACACCATCGTCGTTCGCCTCTTCCCATTCCAGCGACGATAGCGAATGCGTCAACATCGACTGCGAGCCTGTGACCTTCCAAGTCATGTACGCCCCAGGCGAATCGTCCGGCTGGTTATCGTCCTCATCGCCTTGACCAAACGCCGCCGCCTCATACTTCAGCGTGACGCGCGCCTCATCGGTCGTCGCTAAGCCGTTACCGTCGACGCCCGTGATGAACTCGTCGTTGAACGGTTCCACGCCCACCGACTTGAGAATCAGCCACGGCTTGCCAGGGAATGTAACCATGCCGCCGCGCACCACCGTACCGCCCGCGACGAAGTTGATGCCGTACAGGTCCGCGAGATAATCGAAGATGCTGGAATACGGCGTGATCTTCAGCGACCGCGAAGCCGACAAGCTATCGTCGGTCACGTCCAGCGACGGCGCGGTCAGTTCTTCGACTTCGTAAGACATCCAGGCACCTATGCAAAACGAGCGGCACCGGCGGGCCGATTGACCCCCTTGGCAATTTCTTTCTGGACCGCGAGCTGTTCCTTGCCCACGTCGAGCATCTGCTCCTCGGTGTCTTTGAACAGCTTCGATTGCAAGTCATTGATGAAGCTGTCCACATCCATCAGCGACCCACCGCTGAGCTTGCGTTTCTCGGCCGCCGCTTCAGCACCGGCCGCCATGTCCTTGGCCTGCTTGGCACCGCCACCCATGAATGGCCGCGCCACAGCGCTCGCGTTATTGCTGAGATTGTTCATGCCGGTCGTGAACCAGTCGTTGAGTACCGCCGCGGCAGCTTGTGGCGTGTTGGCGTTGGTTGCCGCTCCACCACCAGTGAGCGATGCCGCCAGCCATGGCGGTGTGTTGCTCGCGATCCAACTATTCGCGCCGAACAAAGCGTTACCGATGGCTGGCGCGACGTTCTGGTCGAGCCAGGCGGTAGCAGCTCGCCCCCGCCGTTCACTCGCCCGCCGGTCGGCCTCGGCGGTCATCTTGTTTTGGATGTCATCCGCCGTAGCAGTCGCGATGCCAGCCGCTTGCCGGAAGAAATCAGAGGTCGGATTGAACCAGCTATCGGTGATCGGCTTGACCGCCGCGTCCGCCTCCTTGAACTCACGCACGAGCGACTTCGCGAAGCCGCGCTGCGCGCTATAAATCGCGTTGTCGAGGTTGCGACCGGCCGCCACCCGTTCCTCTTCCGTGCCGAACGGATCGGCATTGGCGCGAATGACCGCCCCCACGCCTTGCATGATCGGCCCCAGCGATTTGAACACCGCCATGAACGTGGCCAGCATCACCGACGCCAGCGATTGCACCGCGACCTTCCAAGCATCCACAAACTTCGCCGCCGCGTTGTAGCCCATCGCCACAATGCGGTTGCTGAGAACCTGGATCGCTCCCAGCGGATCGATGGTGATGAAATTCATCGAGTCCGCGAACGCTGCCCCGAATTTGATCAAGCCATCGATGGCACCTGGCAGCCAACCAAACCAGCGGCCCACGTTATCCGCAATCCCCGCCAGCGACTCGGACCATTTGGCGAACGTGCCGACGTTGTTGCTGAGAACTCCCTGGAGCGACTTGAGCGCCCCCACGAAGTTCGTCGCCAGTTGCGCCACCAGCGGTTGAACCTGGACGCCCACCCGCCCCAGCACCGGAGCCAATTGAGAGACTTGTCCCGCCATCTCACGCAAGGCCGGCGCGACCGCTTCACCAATCTTGAGGGCCGCCCCATCCAGCGCGGAAGTCATCAACAGCCACGAACCGCGCAACGTGTCGATCTGAACCTTGGCGATCTTCGCGCCCGTGCCACCCGCCCCTGCGAGCCGCTTCTCGAAGGCCCGTAATTTGTCACCGCCACCTTCCAGCAACACCTGGAAGCCCGCGATCGCGTACTGGCCGGCCAGCGTCTCAGCGATGAAGAACTGCTGCTCTTCCGTCATGTTCTTCGTGGCGTTCTTCAGATCGTCCATGATGTCGGCCAGCGAACGAATCTTGCCGTTGATCGCGACTTTCACGCCGAGCTTGTCGAGCGTTTGCTGGACTTCCTTGGTCGGAGCCAATAGCCGCGAATACAACCGCTTGAGGTTGTTGCCCGCGCTGCCGCCTTGGATGCCCGCGTCCGAAAGGACTTGGACCGCCGCCGCCGTTTCCTCCAAGCTCGCTCCCGCCGCGTGCGCCACCGGACCGATTTGTTTGAACGCCTCACCGAGCTGGACAAGGTCCGTGTTGGAAGTGGTGAACGCCTTCGCCAGCACATCCACCGCATGACCGGTCTGCGAGGCATCGAGCTGCATACCGCGCATGATCTTGGCGACGATGTCCGACGACGTGGCCATGTCGAGCTGACCCGCCGAGGCCAGTTGGAGCGTGGAGTTCATCGACCCCATGATCTCCTCGACGGTGAAGCCGGCCGTCGCGAAGTTACCCATCGCTTCGGCCGCTTGTGCCGACGTGAACTCCGTCTCGGCACCCAAACGCTGCGCCTCATTGCGAAGCGCGGCGAACTGGAAGATGCTGGCCCCCGTGACAGCCTTCACGCGCGCCATCTTCTGCTCGAAGTCCGCGAAGCTCGTGACGATGTGCTGGATACCGGAAGAAACACCACCCGCCGCACCGGCAGCGGCCGCCAAGACGGTAAGCTGTCCCAACGTGCTGGTGGCCAGCCCTTTGATACCGCTCATGGCGCTACCGACACCGCGCGTCAAACCTTTGAATGCGCCGCCGAGTCCCTTGCCCGCCAGACTGGCCATGCCGTTGACGGTCCCGCTGAAGGCGGTGCGCAAGGACGCCAGCGACCGCTTGAACGCCGAGACGTTCAGGCCGACCAACACTTGCGCTGTTGCGACAACAGCTCCGCCACCAGTAGCCATGATTACGTCCTTGTCTTGGCCTGCGCCTCCGCCTCCGCGTTGGCTTGTTCCTTCGCCTTGGCCTGGGCTTTAGCTTTCGCCTTGCCATCAGCCTTGGAGTCCACTTTGGGAATCGGTCCCTTGTATTTGCGGTAGCCTCGCAGCTCCTCCTTGGGCCACAGCAGCGTCCGCACTTGGTAAAAGGTCATGTTGCCCACGTCGTCGGGAGTGAGGCCGTGGTATGCCTCGCAAATCTCCCGCACGAGATAACGCATGGTCATGCGTCGTTTTGGCCCGCCGCCGTCGTCTCGTCCGGCGGGCCAGTCACGTTTGCCACTTCGTCAACCGCCGTCGCCATCGCGACTTTCTCACCGATCGATTGAAACTCGACGAGGCTCATGTCCTCGAACGATTCCTTGACCCACTCCAGCGTGATCGTGCTGTCCTCGCGTTTGGCCATCAGCCACACCGCCCACACCAGGCCGTCGAACGTGTTGATGAAATCCATCACCAACCCGATGTCGAGATTCTCGTAGGCTAGTGCGTCGTCTTTCATGGCCTGCAATAGCAGGAAGCGACGATCTTCCGCCGTCAGTCCCGCCAGGCTCGGCTTGACCGCCTCAATGGCGCTCTTGCGTTTGTCCGACAGGTAGTTGCTGATGACACCGAAGTCACGCAACTTGAGCGGCGAGAGAATGATCGTTCTCCCGCCTAGTTCGATTGGCACGCCTGCGCCCACGGCGCGAGCTACGTCCTTCATGGTTTACAGCCTTTCTATGCTTGTAATTACGAACGAAAACTAACTGACTAAGCGCCGCTCACATCCCCATTGGGGTAAACCCAGGCACCATGCGCCGTCGCTTCGCAGCTCACTTCGACTGGATCGCCTTCTTCGATGGGTTCTTTCACGTCCATCGATTCAATGCGGCAGGGGATCGAGAAGAACTTCGCGGCGTCCGTGTCGAGGTTCGCGATCAGCGTGGTGAGCTGCCCAATCTTGAGCCGCACGAAAACATCCTCCACCGTCGCGAAATACATATTCCACGACAGCTTGCCGGACTTGACGCCCTCGCTGGTTTTCTTGTGCTTCGGCGTGCTGGAGCCGGAATACTCCTTGTTGTTGCCCGCCATCGCAAAGGACCAGTCGCGCACGTCATTGATGCCGGAGGCACCATGCACGAGGCTCCCCTTATGTCCTTCGAGGACTTCCGTTTCTGCTGTGGCCATGATCTAAACCCTCCTTGGAAAATAAACTTGGTCACTCAACACCTTCGATGTGGATGGTGTAGGAGATGTCATTGACTCCCAATCCATCGTTCGCGATCCGCAGCACGTCCGCCGATCCAGGCGTAACGGTGTAGCCATCCAATGGCGCGGTGATGACCAACGCCCCACCGCTTTTCAGCGGCAGCACGGCGGTGGAACTGCCATCGAACAGCGACGTGACGGGATTCGCCGCCGCCCCACCGAGCAATAAGTCCTCGCCAGCGGTCGGCGTGTTGACCGCCGCAATCACCGCCCCGTTGTTGATAATCGTGATCTTCTTGATCTTGGTGAGCGTGATGGTCGCGCCAAAGGCATTCGTCAAAACGCCCGCCAGGTCCAAGTCGTCATTGGCTCCCGTCGCGACTGTCCGCGTGTCGTGCCAGTTCTGATTGACTTGGTTGTTGCCCGTGCCGTTGGCCAGCGCCAGCTCGTGCTTGATCCGCGACGCATCTTCCGTCGTGGAGTTGTCGAGTGCGTTGGTGTGCTGCCAACTGTCTTTGATTTCCAGACGACTCGCGAGGCTCATATCGCACCAAATAAAAAAGGCCGGTCAGCGGTGCGATTGCTCGCAAGACTGACCGGCCTGAATGTTCCTGCCGCGCGTGGCGGTGGCTTCAATACCAGTTACGTTTTCTCTTTGTCGAACCGCCGTTGGCGGATGATTTGTTCCTCGGCTGTTTGAATCGAGCCATCGTGAATCGTCACGGTGTACTGAACCTTGCCGTAGAACCCGCGATTAAGTGATCGTGCCAACAGCTCTTCAAACTGTTTGACCGCCGCTTGTATCTTGGCCGAGTTCGGGAGGTTCGTTTTGCCTTCGTCTTGTGGCATTCTAGGAATCGACACCGCCACCATCAACCAGGATTTCGGTCAGTCGGCTCCTGACGCTTAATTTGGAAATTCAAGAGTCCTCGCCAAACCTTCTCGGTATCGGGGTCTTTGGTGTAGCTATCGCCTCCCGCTTCTTTCACCGCGCCTACTCGGCCCACGCTGGTGGGAATCACTAACGGAGCATACTTCAAGGCCGCCTTGAGCGCCGAGCATTTCAGCTTCAAATTGATCAACGGATCGGTGGCCATATCCTCTTTGACATACACCTCGAACTGGATCAACTGGCTATAGAAAGTGTGCTGGTCCGACTCGCTGGTCGGCGAATCATCCACCATCGAGAACACCACGTAGGGAAACTCTTCCCGCGGCGGCACTTGGTCGTACCAGAGGCCACCGGCGAACTCGTCGTCAAGATCCCGCTCATCCCACCGCGCCACAATCGCCTGCACTACTTCGATGGCCCCGCTCATGTTGACCTGCCTTTCTTGCCGCCGCCGGTGAGAATCATTTGGATTTGCGCCGTGTTGCGATTGAGCGCCGGTCGCAGGTACGGCCGTGGCCGCATCCGACTGGTGCCAATCTCCAACGCCAGCCCGTATTTCACGGTCACGCCCACCGCCACATTGAGCCGCTTCTTATCCACGCGGCTGAATACCGACTGTCGCAACCGCCCCAAGTCAGCTCTCGGCGGTTCGCCTGGCTTGCTGGGTTCGCCGCGTCGTAGCGGGTTGTAGCGCGTGCGGGGACCGTTGCCGCCCTTCCTGAACTTGCCCGCCTTGTCCCGCTCGCGTTGCGCCCCTTTTCCACCGCCCCGAAACGGCCTGCGCAGCAGCCACAGCACGTCCCGCCGCAAGAGCGCCCCGATGCCACCCAGCCGGCCCACCATCATCTTCTCGAACTGCTTGGTGAACTCCTTGCCCTTCCACTTGATGTCGGTGCGAAACGTCGCCATTAGACGTTCTCCACATCGCGATGCTCCTCGCACATGACAATGAAGAACCGATCAAGCTGGTGCGGGTTGCGGATGCCCACGACGTTCATCGTGTGCGTGACACCCGCCGTATCGACATACTCAAAATAGTCCCGTTCGTCCGCCGCCGGATCGACGTTGAACCAGAGTTTCCAATCGCCCCGCAAGCCTTGTTTCTTCAGGGCCGCGACTTCCGTGGCGGTGAGCTGTTTCACGCGGCAGACCTTGACGCCAATCGTGCTCGGCGTGCGAATCTGACCACCCGCCGCGCCGCGCGCCACGGTCCACCGCTTGTGCGTCACGGTGTGTGTGCTGGTGAGTGATTTCAGGCTCATGCTACCCTCCGCCGCCGAAACGGTCGCAATAGGTCACGGATGTAGCTCGGCACCGCCAGCTCCTTGTCGCTCCCTTCCGTGTCGTACTCCACCGCGTAATCGTCGAGCCGTTCCGACTTGATCGGCCCTGGCGCGCCACTGGCGGTTTGCGTGTTGAGCATTTCGTTGTAAACGCTCGAAACGAGCTGGAGCGCCGCGAGCTGAATCGGGCTGGCATCCAAGTTGGGATCGGTCACATTGCCCCGCAGCTCGTCCGCCGACCAACCGGCCACATAGACGATCTTGATGCTGCCAGGCTCGGCGGGCCACTCGCCATTGAGCCGAATCACATTGCCGGAGCGACATAGCCCCGCGATCTTCGACTCCAAACAGAAGTCCTCGCCCGCCGAGTATTCCGAGGAGGCGGGAAAGGCGCTCGGTCCCTGGCCAAACCGCCCGCCATGATCGACGTAGAGGTTGGTGATCGACCGCACCGGCGTCTCCGGCAGCCGCAGCACTTGGCCGATATGGCACCGCCCATCCTGCAAATGCCCGATGTCCGCCTCTGGTAGGTAGTGCGTGTAGGTCGTCTGCACGACGTTGCTGCCGAGGAACCGCCGCAGCGCCGCTTCGGCGCGCATCTTGGTGACTTGCAACATGCCGATTTCCGCATTGGTAGCGGTCGAGGCTTTCCCCAGGAAGGCCAGCACGTCCGCCATATCGACAATTTGAGCGACTGCCATGACTACTTCCAATCTGGAACGGGGGGGGGGATTCTCAAGCAGTTTGTGCATCTGAAAGCCATAATACGGCGCGACATATTCGAGCCGTCTCTGGTCCTTCAGGCGGAAGCGAATGCGCGCGTGTTCGGCCAATAGCTCGAACAGCTCATCGCTCACGCCTTCGTCTTTGAGGTGATCGTTGTACCACTTGCCGTGAAACATCGGCCGCGTCCCGTGTTCAATCCAGCGCGTGCCTGGCTTGGCATTCAAGTCCTCGACGTAGTTACCGTGCTCCGGTTTGAAATTCGCCGACGCCACTTCAAACAGCTTCTCCGGCTCTGGATTGGGAACGGCGATGTAGAACTTGTGCGGCCAGCCATACTTCCAATCCGAGCCGCTCAACTCGCCACCGTTCTTGAGCGCGGCAATCAAATCTTCGGGGTGCATGCAGCCGCAATAACTGCACGACCGCCAAGGCATTTCGCCGCGAAACGATGCACGCCACTCCGGCGTGCCAAAGTGAGCGGCATGCTGATTTGCCAAATGTGCCTTGATCATCCTGATCCCTTTCCGTCCGTGTTATGTACTCAGGTCCACATTGCCACCCAGGCCGCCTACCACATATACGACGCCGAGTGACGCCAATTTGATCGCATCCGCTGGCGCATCCTCCGAGTCGTCCACCAAGAGGAGTTCGCCGCGATACGTCCCAGGTGCAAGTTCCGCAGCATCGTTCTGGGCGATGCGAACCGTCGCCTTAGCGGGGGCCGTGAGTTGATCGATCGTGATCGTTGATCCATTGCCGGTTGCGTCTCCCGATCGTAGGTCCAGGTCCGGCGTCGCGTTGTCGCCACGCCCCAGCTTGAAGCGCACCACGTCACTGGCGCTAATCAGCACGCCATCGCTGTTGGCATCGCGCAGCGTGAATTGGTAGTCGCAAGTGCGACCGACATAAATCGTGATTTCAAAGCTGCTGGCCATGCGATCAATCTCCCGCCGCGATTCTAGTTCGTCTTACGGTTCACTGTCACTTTGGAAACGTCCGACACCACCACGCTCGCCTGGCTCACATCAATGCGGCTGATGCTGGCCACCACTCCCGCGTTGACCACACCGACCTGCACCGCCCCCACGCTCACCACGCCCACAGTGGCAGCGCCAACCGGCGAGACGGTCACTTGTGCCGGCCAAGCGTCCGGCGTGTAGATGGTGCCAACCAGCATGTCACCGACGATCATGCCATCCAGAAACAGCACGGAAACTTGCAACAACAGCGACAAGTCCTCGGACAGCACCACGCCCTCGGCGAAACTTCCGACGATGATCGTCGCGCCGGTGAAGGCATCGCCCGCCATGGCGCCGTCGGCCAACGCTTCTTGCAGCACTCCCGTCGCCGCGACCGCATCGCCAGCTTTCACGCTCTCGCTGACAAAGCCGGTTTGCCCCGTGCTGGCGGTGATCGTTTCGGCGGCCACGCTCCCCTCGCTGATGCTGGCCACCGCGATCAAGACGCTCGCCAGCGATTCCCCCGCCCGCGCGCCTTCCGTCAGCCCCACGCTCCCGATCCATTGGTCGGCGAGACCATCGCCCGCCTTCGCGCCCTCGCTGGTCGCGCCCGTGACCGCC